>NZ_CBABQS010000055.1:0-32268 GCF_964672035.1 Arcicella sp. | reverse complement strand
ATTATCGACTTGAAGACCTATTTGAAAGATAAAGGGATTTCGATGAGGTTGTAATTATTTTGGTATCTTTACGCTTAAAATAGAAAAAGATTAATGAATTTAGATTTCGATAAACAAGGCGGACTTATCCAAGCGGGATTAATTCCTGCCATTATTCAAGATGCCAAAACCGATAAAGTTTTGATGCTTGGCTACATGAACCAAGAGGCGCTTGAAAAAACTGAAAAAGAAGGCATCGTAACATTTTTCAGCCGTTCCAAACAACGTCTTTGGACGAAGGGTGAAACCTCTAACAATTTTCTGCACGTGGTAGAAATTATGAAAGATTGTGATGAAGATACACTCTTGATAAAAGTAAATCCTGATGGGCCCACTTGTCATACAGGGGCGGATACCTGTTGGAATGAGAAGAATAACTCAGGACAAGCAGGCTGGTTGAATCATCTGAAAGCAGTAATAAGAGATAGAAAAAATAATCCATCTGAGAAATCATACACAGCAAGTCTTTTTGAAAAAGGAACCAATAAAATTGCGCAAAAAGTAGGAGAGGAGGCAGTCGAATTGGTTATCGAAGCGATGGATTCAAATGATGATTTATTTAGAGGTGAAGCCGCCGATTTACTATTTCATTACTTAGTACTTTTAGAACAAAGAGGCATTGATTTTGATGAAATTATTAACCTACTTCGTGAGAGACACGGGAAATAAAATTCAAATTTTAAACCAAAATGTATGATAAACTTTATTATTAAGTATCTCATTATTGCAGGTGTAATAATGTTTGGGGCAAAATATATAACTGGTATAAGAATTGATACCTTCGAAACTTCCATTTATGTGGCTTTGGCCATGGGTTTTGCAAATACATTTATAAAGCCTATCCTAAAACTCATCAGTTTCCCAATTACCATACTTACGCTTGGATTCTTCTTGCTGGTAATTAATGTGATAACTGTTTACATTGTTGATTATTTTATTATCGGGTTTTCAGTGCATGGATTTATTCCCCCTTTAATTTTTAGTTTTGTGCTATCTTTTATTTCATACATCTCAGGTTTACTATTAGATGGAGACTGATTCTTAGAAAAGTACAAACATTTTTATATATTTTTCTTGTAAAAAAGTGGGTTTAAATTGCGTGCCAACAATTTAAAACCACTTTTTTATTTTTTTAAAAATCGGAATAATAACATTTTTATGCGTTTAAATCAAAATAGGGACAAAATTTTATTAAACAATTAATTTAGGTAAAAGTATCTAACTCATTGTATTTCAATAATATACATAAAAAATATTTTTTCAAAAAAATTTGGATATATGATTTCAAATTTTATATCTTTGTATCACAAACAGAAAGTTGGCATACTTTTTGAAAATCCTTACTTTGTGGAATTACTCTATTTTCTATAAGAGAAATTTTCACGTTAAGATTAATGACCGTAACCGCCATGACAGTCAGAAATCAAGTTTGCAATTTTAACAACCTTGTTTTCTAATCAAGTAGTTACGTTTCTCAATTTCTTATTGTGGAAATTTTAAACTTATAGAGTCATGAAAAATTTTACATTTTTGACGATGCTATTTTTCGTAGCATTCATGGTTAAAGCACAAAAGAGTGCCTTAACACCAACCACTTTTTCATCAAAAGACAAAGCCTTAATTGCCAGTGTTTTGGATTTTGATAACAATGAAAATGTTCTTGAAGATAAAGATAAAGCAAGAGCAATGCGTTTTAAAAATATGACCGTTGATAGAGATTCAACGTATTATGATGTAGAAACTCCCGCTTCTTTTCCTGACGGACAAGAAGGTTTAAAAAAATTTATCGGACAGAATATTGTTCGTCCAAAGAATTCAAAAGGCGAAACCGTTTTAGTTAGATTTATGGTTGAACGTTACGGAGAAATCAGTAAAGTTCACGTTTTGGCAAGCCCTGCCGACCCATTGTTGAGCGCCGAGGCAATCAAAGTTGTGAAAAAAATGGGATCATGGAATCCAGCAAAAATTCAAGGAATCGAAGTAGCATCTTATTATGTGTTACCCATAAAATTCTAACCACTTAAATTCCATTAGCAAGATTGAGGAGAGAGAATTGTGAATGAAGTGTCTTTTAAAATTGTAAATCCTTACTTTAAATAAATATTCTTAGCTCTCATGCACTTTGTGCGTGAGAGCTTTTGTTTTAAAACCACATAGAAATACAGGTTTCATAGAAAGAGATATGGGTATTGTTTACTCATAGCATGAATCATGCTATTGACTCGGAACACCTCGTTGAAATGTTACTTCCGTTGCCATTCCCATCGCACTAAAACGCACAGCCATTGATTGAGCATCAGATTTTTTTAGTAAAGTCTCACAATGAACACCTTTTTCTAAGAAATAAATGTAATATTTTTGACTACGGTCGGCTAATTGTTGAACATCCGGCCTTCCTAAATAATCATCCAAATCATTAGAACTCGTACCTTTTATTTCTTCTTTCAAAGATTTGAGTTTGTCAATATATTTAGTGCGTTCTCCATTGCATCCACCCTTATCTGCACTCCATTTTTCAAGGTCTAAACCTTCCAATTTCGGTTGTTTTGTGCAGGCAGTTGCCAATAAAAATATTGGCAATAAGTATTTAATTTTCATTTGTTTGAGTTTGCTATTATTATGCTGGCAAAGGTAGGTAATGAGTAAACAATAATTTACATAAACGATGACAACTTATTATTAACCCATATTCAAAAGGAAAGTTTTATTATGAAGTCTATTCCTCATTCTTAATAGAATTAGTATCATTTACAACTTACATAATCGTTCCCCCGCCTTTTCCAACGTTTCATCATCTTTGGCAAAGCAAAATCTGAGCGTTTTATAGTCGTTTTTATCATGATAAAATACAGAAATTGGAATACTTGCTACGCCAATTTCACGGGTTAATCTTATGGCTAAATCGTAGTCGTTTTCATCAGTAATTGATTGGTAATTAACACATTGAAAAAAACTTCCGTGGGCGGGTGTATACGTAAATCTTGAATCTTTTATGCAATTCAAAAACTTGTCTCTTTTCTCTTGGTAGAATTTTGGAATGGATAAATAGTTATCGGGTTCACGTAAGAAATCTGCCAATGCGTATTGAATTGGCGTGATCGTACTGAAAGTTAGCCATTGATGCACCTTGCGCAATTCTTCGGTTAATGCTTTCGGAGCCAAACAATAACCCACTTTCCAACCCGTTACGTGAAAGGTTTTTCCGAATGAACCACAAATAAAACTTCTTTCTTGCAAAACCGTATTTCTACATAATGACCAATGTTCACGACCATCAAAAATAATGTGCTCATAAACCTCATCCCCAATCAAGAAAATATTGGTATCTCGCACAATATCAGCTAATTGTGTTAAATCATTTTGACTAAAAACTGTACCCGTTGGGTTGTGAGGTGTGTTCAAAATAATCAATTTTGTTCGTTCTGTTACCTTCAATTTTACGACTGTCCAATCAATCTGATAATCATTTTCGGGTGTGAGCGTTACATACACGGGCGAACCTCCGTTGAGTCTGATGGCAGGAGCGTAAGAATCGTAGCAAGGTTCCAACAAAATGACTTCATCGTCTTGATGAACCATCGCAGTAATGACGGCATAAAGTGCCTCAGTTGCTCCCGTTGTAATCGTTACTTCAGTATCTGGATGATAATTTACGTGGTATAAGTCGCTGATTTTCTTCGCAATAATTTCTCTGAGCGGCTGAATTCCCGCCATCGGAGCGTATTGATTCATTCCTTTTTTGAGGTAATAATTAACCAAATCTGTAAGTTTGGGAGAACAGTCAAAACTTGGAAAACCCTGAGATAAATTCAAAGCACCACAATCAGTGGCTAATTTTGACATAACGGTGAAAATAGTAGTACCTATGTTGGGTTGTTTAGAAGTAATTTGCATGAAGAAAGGAAAAAGATTAAGGTAATTATTAGTGACAAAAATACTCCTTTGGTTTCTAAAATATTGCTTAAACAATTATTTTATTTTATTCCAACTTTTTGAGAATTAATGGTGTCTTTATGACAAATAAATATTTATCAATCATGAAATTTATAACGCTAATAATAGCTGTCTTTATAATCGCTTGTACTTCTAAAGAAGACATTGCTCCCCAATCAATTGTGGGTAAATGGGCACCTACTTACATTACCCAAACCCGTCAAGCCGATGGTACTTTTGATGCTTGGCACACAATCAATACCTTCGTGGCTTTGCCCGTAATGGAGTTCACGAGCGATGGAAGGTTTTTGCGAGATGGACAACCTGGCGCAGCTTGTTGTTCATCGGGAAATAAATATAGCGTTTCGGGCGATAAAATCCTTTTTGACGATTTACTTCCTTGTGCTAATGTACTTTGTTTAGCCTGCCCGATAGGCTGGATAATCAATGAAATAAAAGGTGATACCTTGATTCTTGAAACGTGTAATGTGAGAAATAAATATGTGAAAACTAAATAGCAAAATTCATTATCACATGATAATTTAAAGTAAAATTTGTAATTATAAAAGATTTTGATGATACTTTAAATTTGTTTTGATAATTTGCTAGATAAATAAAAACAGTCTATGAATCGTCAAGAACAAATCAGTAAATTACAAGCCACTAAAGAGTTTGATATTTGTGTTATTGGAGGAGGAGCTACTGGGGCGGGTATTGCTCTTGATGCAAGTTTGAGGGGTTTAAAAGTAGTATTAATTGATAAAAGCGATTTTGCAGGACAGACTTCCTCAAAATCTACCAAATTAATACATGGAGGCGTTCGATATCTGGAACAAGCCGTAAAAAAATTAGATTGGGAACAGTACAAAATGGTTCGTAAGTCCTTGCGTGAGCGTGAGACTTTGCTGAAAAATGCGCCTCATTTATCCCATCCGTTGGCGTTGATTACGCCTTGTTTTAATCTCTTTGAAGGTATTTATTACACCATCGGCATGAAAATGTACGAGTGGATTTCGGGTTCGCAAAGTATTGCTAAAAGCGAATGGTTATCGAAAAAAGAAACCTTAAAGTTGATTCCAGAATTGAAATCCAAACGATTGAGTTCGGGAGTTTTGTATTATGATGGACAATTGGATGATGCTCGTTATTGTTTGGCACTTGTGCAATCTGCGGAGGCGAATGGAGCGGTAGTTTTGAACCATACGCAAGTACTCAAATTTAGTAAAAATGAAGATAATGGGCGACTTAAATCGTTGAACACCAGAGATTTAATATCGGGAAGCGAGTATGGAATAAATTCAAGAGTTTTTGTGAATGCCACCGGCCCTTTTGCGGATAGTATTCGTCAGATGGCAAATTCAAAACTAAAGCCCCGTATCAAAGTTAGTCGTGGCGCTCATGTGGTTTTACCCCGTGAAGTAATGAAAGGTGATACGGCAATCCTTGTTCCTAAAACAGATGATGGACGGGTTATTTTTATGATTCCTTGGCAAGACCAAGTGCTGATTGGAACGACTGATGAAGCGGATGAACTTTCCGAAAATCCGAAATTGGAAGATTACGAAAAAACGTATTTGTTGGAATACGTCAATCGTTATTTTGAAAAAACAGTTACGCCCGACCAAATAAAAAGTGGTTTTGCGGGACTTCGACCTCTTTTGCAAGCACAATTGCAATCAGCCATGAATTCTGATACAAAATCTTTAGTGCGTGATCATGAAGTTGAAATAGACCGACGTTCAAAATTAGTGAGTATTATGGGTGGAAAATGGACTACTTACCGATTGATGGCAAAAGACACTTTGGATGAAATTTATAAGGAAATTTTGAAAAAAGAAATCGTAAAATGCACGTCTGAACATCAAGTTTTGCATGGAGGAGAAAATTATCGTTTTGAAGATTGGCAAGAATTAGTAGACAAGTACAGAATCTCAGCGTGGACGGCTCAACATCTCATGAAAAAATATGGGAATAATGCCTTGAAAGTGATGCAACTGACTGAAAATCAGGCAGAATTGAAAGAATTATTAGTCACAAATCATCCCTTTATTAGAGCGGAAGTTTTGTACGTAATTCAAGAAGAAATGGCAACTACGGTTGATGATGTTTTGGAAAGACGATTGGGTTTGAGACTAAGAGATGAAATTGCTTCAAAATCTGTTGAGCCGTATGTGGAGGAAGTTTTGAAAATGAATTAGTAAAATGGAACACGGATTAATCTTTTATAATCTGTGTTCCATTGATATTAAAGTCCCGTCTGCAATCTACTGCTTGTCGTACTATGAATTATTTTGGCATTAGTTCTGATTTCTACATTTTTGGCAACGCCCAAGTTAAGAATGGTTACATTATGATTATTGTTGATAATCACATTGTCTCCTGCTAATGGGCTTCTGCCCACATCCCACGTCGAACTGCTTTCCCAATTACCTGAAATAATGCTGATAACCGTTGTGCCCATTCTACTTCCTTGAAATTCATAGGCTCCCATGTCAACAATACTGCCGTTATATCTTCTTAAATTTCCGATTAAATCTTTGTCAGTAAATGATAGAGTGCTATTATCTCCTGCATCAATGGCTGGAGAAGTATTGGTTAATTGGTAATTCCCCGATGTATTGGGTGACAATCCGTAGTGCGTTGGATTAACAAATTGCGGGTTCAGATTCAAGTTGCCGATACCTGGAGATCCACCCTCCACGATGCTGTTTGAAGAAATTGATTGGGTATCATTAAAGGGAGAAATATTACCCCACAAAATACAGTTTTTAATGACTGGGCTACTTAATGAATTAAAAATTGCTCCGATATTTCCACCATTTCCTGCAATCGTTACGTTAGTTAATGTTGGACTGGAAACGTTGTTGTACATCCCTCCACCCTCGGCTTTATTGCCCGCAATCAACACATTATTGTAAATTCCATTGCTTCCAAGATTATACACCCCTCCTCCAAAGGTTGATTCATTCCCCATGATTATACAATTTATAACGGTTGGAGTACTATTATTGGTAGCAAAAATACCTGCCCCGATAGTAGCTTTATTGTTGATAATTTTGCAATTGATAATCGTTGGCGAGCTTCCATTATCCAAGGCTATTCCTCCTCCATCGTTGATTGAAACGGGTACAATACTTGAGGACGGATAAATAATGCTACTCGGAGGAGTGTAATTAGAGTTTCCATCGCTAATGGTAAATCCATCCAAGCGAGTGGTATTATTTGCTCCATTGAAATATACTACGTGGTAAGAATTGTCTTGCGGGTTGGCAATTGAACCAATTTCACCACTCAGAATCGTTGTATTCATGGTGAAATTTCTTTGATTTTGAGTTAATTCCGTTCCAACGAAACCACCATATACCCTTGCACCACTCGGAATGGTGAACGATATGGTTTTGGTACTGGCATTGGTGGGCTTATATGTTCCTTGAGCTACCCAAATTTCTGAACCTGTGGGAGCGGAGGAAAGGGCAGTTTGTAGATTGCCATAAGCCGTTGCCCACGAATTTCCATTTTGAACGGATGCGGCAATATTGGCAATATTTACATACACAAGCACGCCACTGCTCGGAATATTTACGATTAGGGTGACATCATTACTCTTGGCACTCAAACATACAATTATTCCAACAGTTTGCCGACATTTTGCGTAATATTGCGTAGTTGAGGGTGGGGTAACTGGCATTGTAACCTCCAAATTATCAGCAGTTTGATACCATTTCAAGGCAAATCCTGTACCCGTACAACCCGTAGCCGTGAGGGTTTCGGCTGGGTCGCCCAAAGTCATGGTTGCACCTGTGACAATAGGAGCGGTTGGGGCTAAAATGGTAATTGTGGCAAGACTTGAATTTGCTGCCGTACAAGTTGCGTTCTGAACCACTGCACGGTATTTTGTCGTTTGGGTAAGATTCAAATAATTTTGGGTTATCGTGGTGTTTGCGATCGTGACAATCGTCACAAAATTATCAACCGAAGATTCCCATCGTAAAATAGTTCCTGTGTGTCCTGCTAAAGTCAAAGCTCCCGAATTACTACCCGTACAGACCGTTGCATCTGCCGTTACCGAACCTGCCACCGTTCCATTAGAAACCGTTATGGTGGCAGGACTTGAATTTGTTGCCGTACAAGTTCCATTCTGAACCACCGCCTGGTATTTTGTCGTTTGGGTAAGATTCAAATAATTTTGGGTTATCGTGGTGTTTGCGATCGTGACAATCGTCACAAAATTATCAACGGAAGATTCCCATCGTAAAATAGTTCCTATGTGTCCTGCTAAAGTCAAAGCTCCCGAATTACTACCCGTACAGACCGTTACATCTCCTGCCACCGTTCCATTAGAAACCGTTATGGTGGCAGGACTTGAATTTGCCGCCGTACAACTTCCACTCTGAAGCACCGCCCGGTATTTTGTCGTTTGGGTAAGATTCAAATAATTTTGGGTAGTTGTAGTATTGGTAATCATTATGATGGTCGTAAAATTATCAATTGAAGATTCCCATCGTAAGATAGTTCCTGTGTGTCCTGCTAAGGTTAAAGTTCCCGAATTACTACCCGTACAGACCGTTGCATCTGCCGTTACTGAACCTCCTACTGAATTGATAATATTAAACGTTGTGGTTGCTCGACATAATGGACGTGCTGCGGTTGCAACGTAAAAAGGAGTTGAGCCCACGGTTGCAGTGTTTGGAATACCCGAACCTGCCACTCCGATTGGATTAAAAACTTCTCCCGTGAATATGGCTACCCCTCCCGTGGGCGTTGTAAACCAATTGTTTACTCCACCTGGGAAAATAGGAGTTCCACTGGTAAGGGTGAAAGTACCCGTAACGCCATTATTGAATGTACCAACTACCAATACGTAAGTAGTACCCGCTACGAGATTATGCGTTAATTTTGATGAAAACGTCAGAAGCCCACTGTCATCATCACCTCGCAAAAAGTTAGTTGCCGGTGAAGCAGGATTAAATGAAGTCTGATATAAAGTAAGATAAGTATCGTAAATATCGGCATCTGTTAGGTTTGCTGCCGTTATTTCAAATGTTGTAGCACCAGAAGCCGGAGCAACAAAAGAAATGGTTTTATAAAACACTGCTGTACCAATACCTGATGCAGTATAAGTAGTTACATTATTACCAATACCCCTGTTATAAGTTGCTCCCGAAATAATACTACTGCTGACATTATTTCGAAGTGCCGTTGGAACAACCAACCCTTCACCGATGGGAACGGTGGTATTTTGGCAAATGTTATAAGTAGCAACGGTTGGTACTAACACAGGATTTACAGTAACAATCACGGGTTGTTGAGCGGGTGTTCCTCCACAGGCGTCAGGGCTAATCGTGAAAAAGTACGTTACCGCCACAGGAGCAGTTGTCGTATTTATCAACGTTTCATTAATAGTTGCGGTACTGGCACTTCCAGTAGGATTACTGATTCCTGAAACCGCTGCCCGAGTCCAAGCAAAAGTAAAAGTTCCAACAGATCCTGTAGTAGCGGTATAAGCGAAGGGACTATTTGAGCATACAGTCGCTGAATTTGGAGAGCTTAATCCTGGTCCAGAGATTGGTGTGAAATCTTCCGTTACGATACGGTCGTTAGAAGATACTCCCGTTGAAGCCAACGCTCCTAAGCCTCGGCGAGTAAAAGCTCTACTAATAGCACAACGATAACGACCCCCAAAAAGCATTTGGTCGGCTTGCAAAATAGCATCACGAGATTGCACAAAACTGGGGCTACAAGGCTGTAAACGCAATCCTTCGTTTACCAATTTCAAGGCGGCAATATTGCCTTTATAATTAGGGTCTGAAATACTGGTAGGCACATTATAAATATTAGGAGCTATGAAATTATCCTGCAATATAATCTCCCAAGTCATATCCCAAAGCATGGTTGCCCAAATTGAACCAATCCCGTGTGGTTGAGAAAATACGTCTGAATTGCCAACACCCGCATACGTTACGATATTATTGACATTGGTTTTATCGTAAGAATAACGAAAAGGACGAATTCCTGCGCCTGTGGAAGTCTGCCCCAAAACGTAAGTACCTATGCCACGGGGAATATTGGCACTTGCCACCGTTGGGGTTAAGGCTGACCAATCGGTGATAGTCATTAATGCAATATAATCAGACCAACCTTCACCCGCTTGTTCGGCATTTTGAAGACAGTTTACGATGGAAGGACCACCCGTAAGACGATTTGACCAACCGTGTCCGTATTCGTGAGCAATAACGCCATTATCAAAATCAGAGTCGGGCTGATAAGCAGGGTTTCCTGCATTACTGAAAATAAACATTTGCATCCGTGGATTGCTTCCATCGGCAGGGGTGGCAAAATTGGCGTTGTTTGTTCCACTGCCATCTTGGGCATCGGCAAAAACAAAATCGTTTCCAGCTCCCCCTCTACCTAAATTACTTTTTTGGAAATTGCCCCCTGGTTCATCAAAACCGTATTTCCAAAGCACATCGTGCATCACATTATTCCAATAATACATATTGGTAATAGCGGCATCTAAGTTTGCGGCTGCCGTTCCTGTGGCTTGGGTATAGGAATAGTTAAAATCTAAAGTAGCCGAGCTTGGACTTGAGCCAATTGTAGTTTCATTGTCATTGGCTATATCGTCTTTTGCATCTACATTATTTCCTTTGGTGTTGGTAAACTGAGTTATACCGTCATCATGCCAGCCATTGGTTGCACCAGGTCCCGTACCAGTTGGAACAAATTTAGTATAAGGACTTGATACTACTGTACGAGCGCCAAAAGTAGGGGCTTCTAACGGATAGTCAAATACGTTATAAGTATTGCCTAACAGTAATTTTGAGTCAGTTGTTGGCACTTTGTTATCTATACAGATGTGGGGGGCTTTATTGTGTTCGGGTGTGCCAAAATTACAATGAATCACATCATCGGAAGTTCGTAAAATATTGCCCGAAAGTGCATCTACGTGAGTATTCCAAATATTTTTACCATCTTTTGTGCATATTCTAACATTCCAAATAAGCACAATTTTTGATTTTTTTTTCTCGCCTTCAATGCTTTCATAAGGTAACCAGTAGAGTTTTACGTCAATTTTATCATTTGAAATGCCAGGATCGAGGTACGAAACTTTATTAATTTTTCCATTGGAAAGTAAGGTCTTATTAACTTCTGACGTAGTACTACTTGGTGTAAGGTTCACACTTGCTGCCGCTTTTTGTAAGGCTTTAATCGGACTAATTTTCGTAAAAACCAATCCAGTAGGTACTTGTGAAGCCAAATTAGCCACGAAGCTATTGGCTACATATCCAACCTGACCGTTATTTAGCGTAACGCTTATCAATCCATTATATACTTCAACCGATTGATAAGTTTGGTTGAAATAAACATGATACCAACCCGTTGTTGGCGAAAGATAAGCACTCGAAACGCTCATTTCAGCAATATCCGTAGCCGATAATTTCTCTCTAATTGCATTGGCGGTGAGGTAATTTTTTGCAGTAGCGATTTCAGTTTGTGCTTGTACTGAGCTGGACAGGAAGGCTAATAAAAGTGTAAAAATAATATTTGCCAACAAACCTTGATTTTTGATTTGGAAAATGTGTTTCATGGGTTTGAATCGGGAGGTACCGTTTGAAAGTTACTACTTATTTATTACAAAAGAATTTACAATAAAACGTAAGATAACAGTTTTAAGAAGTAAGAATGGATAAATAAAAAGGATAACAAGTTTACATTAATTCGTAACTTTCTTTAATTCCAATGCTTAATATTGCTTTGATAATTTATTATACGGTATTTTCATGTATTTTCCGTGAAAAATAGGTGAAAAAATGCTGTAGAGTAACGTCTTATTTTTCGAAATAATTAATTTAAGATATATCTACATTTAGTATAGGTATCCGTTAGTAAGTAGTATTTTATGTTTGAGATAGTTTGCTGATTAATAGCGACTTGCAGCACTAATCCCTATTTATTTTCAATATTACCATAGATATTTCAGAACTTTACAATTATGAAAGATAGAAATAAGAATTTAGCTATTTTCGAGCATAGAGAGTGGTTGACCGAAATAGGGACTTCCAGTGTATGAAAAGTAGTATCTAAGTAGTTTAAATTCAATATTTTATGAATTAATAAGATCGTCTTTTTATTTCAAAATAGGTGTTATTTTTTGTCATTTCGACATCTGTCCGAACAATATTTTACTTCTTCCCAAACTTTTTCCCACTTTTTTCGCCAAGTAAACGGTCGTGCGCAAATTACACAGATTTTGGTTGGGAGATCGGATTTCTTTTTTGTTTTCATGCTAACACAACTATCAAATCTAAAAACTTGTTATTTTCGACAAATAATTTCGCATAATAAACCAAATAAAAAAATGTCAGACTTACTTAAAAACTATACCAGTATTATCGAACAAACCGTTCAATGGGGCGATATGGATGCCGCCCAGCACATAAATAATACCGTTTATTTCAAGTATTTTGAGTCAGCTCGCATCGCTCTTTTTAGTGAAATTGGATTCATGGATTTCTCGGGTGATGATGGCGTTGGTCCAATTTTAGCTGAGACTACTTGCCAATACAAAGTGCCGTTAACTTTCCCTGATACTATCAAGATCACCGCACGAATATTGCCCGAATCAATCAGTGAATATGGCTTCTTGATGCAACACTTAGTTTACAGTGAAAAACTCCAAAGAATTGCCGCCGAAGGAACGTCTCGCATTGTTTGTTATGATTATAAAAACAAACAAAAATCTTTGATTTCAAGCGAATTACGTGAAAAATTGACTATCTAACAGGTCGCCTAATAATGAATTTTTCAATAATATCAACGTTGAAAATAGCAATCGACCCAATGAAAATTTGAAGTATTCGGGGATTGGTTTGTTGGTATGGTAATTTTGGGTAATAAAAAAGGTGGCTAAAAATCAATTTCAGCCACCTTTTTGATATTTTAAAAATCTACGCTAACTCCGCAATCACCGTTTCTCCGCCCACGGGAGTATCATCTAATTTCACCAAAATCTTGGCGCTCAAAGGCAAATAAATATCTACTCTGGAGCCAAATTTGATAAATCCAAACTCTTTTCCTTGTTCAACGGCTGTTCCGACTTCTACGTACCAACAAATTCTACGTGCCAAAGCGCCCGCAACTTGTCTGAAAAGTACTTCCGTTCCATTGGTGTGTTTGGTCACGATGGTTGTTCTTTCATTATCCGTACTCGATTTAGGATGCCAAGCTACCAAGAATTTGCCAGGGTGATATTTAAAATAAGAAATAATCCCTGAAATCGGATTGAAATTTATATGCACATTTATCGGTGACATAAAAATTGAGACTTGGCGACGAGCATCTTTGAAATATTCTGTCTCCACAACCTCTTCAATTACAACGACCTTGCCATCGGCAGGAGCAATAATATGTTTAGGGTTTTGAATCGTGGTACGCTTAGGTACACGGAAAAATTGAAGCACGATTATTGCTAAAATTATGCTCAAAAACACTACGATTTTACGAAGTGTATCATTTTCTGGAAAAAAATAAGCTGTAGCACCGTTTAGAAGTATCAAAAATAGGGTGGTTACCAAGATAGTTCCTTTGCTTTCTCTATGAATCGTCATTGTTTTTAGGATGTTATTTTGACAAAGTTACGGAAAATCTCTGAATTTTGAATTTCTTTAAACTCAACGCAACCATTTACTAAAATTATCCGTATTTTGTTCAATTATTGATAGTGCGACTCGGAGAAATAGTTTACTTTTAGCCACAGTACCATCAAATGTCCATTGCCATAGATCGCAACCATACACTCGAAACCCTGCTGGAAGGTTGCCGAATTGGCAACCCTAAAAGTCAAGAATTGCTTTATAGGCAGTTTTATGGCTATGCTATGGGTGTTTGTTTGCGTTATACTCGTACCCATGACGAAGCCATCGAAATTGTCAATGATGGTTTTATCAAGGTTTTTACTCATGCCGATAAAGTCGATTTAACAAAGTCTTTTAAAAATTGGCTAAGGAAAATAATGGTTAATACCGCCTTGGATTATTACCGTCAAAACCATAAGCATTATAACCACGACGATATTCAAGCGGCTGAATATTTGGTAAGTGATGGTAAAGATGCTTCCTCAGATTTATCCTACGAAGAACTTTTAGGATTCGTACAAAAATTATCACCCGCCTACAGAACTGTTTTTAGCCTATTTGTAATTGATGGATATTCACACGAAGAAATTGGCGGTATGCTGAAAATTTCGGTTGGCACGTCTAAATCAAATTTGGCAAGGGCAAGAATTAATTTAAGAGAAATGTTGAGTAAAGAATAATGAAGTTGGCAGATATAACTGGAGTAAGATTTTATTGCCAGCTAAGTTTAGAACCATTAACAAATAAAAAATAAAATGTCAGAAAAGTGGTGGGATATGTCCGATGATGAACTGGATGACCTTTTCAGAGATGCCTCTGATAAGGTTGATGTCCCGTTTGAATCATCGTCGTTCGACAAACTCCGACAAAAAATAGACATACAACGTAAACCTGAGCTTCCCCAAAGATATAAAAGCAGGTGGTTGGTACTTTTAGCTGGTCTATTTTTGATAGTTGGGGTTGGCTTGGTGTATCATTCCGTAAATAAAAAACAAAGTTTAGTGATTGATTCAAA
The DNA here is from genome assembly GCF_964672035.1 of Arcicella sp. Lineage (NCBI taxonomy): Bacteria > Pseudomonadati > Bacteroidota > Cytophagia > Cytophagales > Flectobacillaceae > Arcicella > Arcicella sp. The sequence goes on along the minus strand of NZ_CBABQS010000055.1, from coordinate 17,646 downwards.
AGGAGATAATTCAACCGAAATTATAGGAAATATTGAGCAAAAAAACACCATGCAACCTTCAAATCCGTCCTCATCTGTTTCTTCAGAGACAAGTCCAAAAAAAGAAATACAGAAAGAATCACATTCATTAAAACATGAGAATTTACCGAATAATTTAGCAAATCTAAGCAAACAAAAGGAGAGGGTAATTGAAAAATTAAATCCGTTATTGTCTGTTTCGCCAAGAACCGCTCAGCCGTTATCTGTGGAGACACAAACAAAGGCGGAGGGAAATGCTGAAAAGAATGTTCACACAAGGACAGAATCTAACGTAGAACTTTCTGAGAAGGATGGTCATACCAAGACAAAAGAAAATTCTGTAATAACCAACTCTTCTCCAGCAAATACCACTTTGGCAAATAATCAGCCGATAAATAAAAGTCAAAAAAAAGAAAATATTCGTATCTATAATGCTGATAATCAAGTAGTTTTTGCTAAAAATTCAAAAAATAGTAAAGTTAAAAAAGGTAAACATAATGCTTCAAATCCAATGATTTTGGCGCAAAATACTTCGCTGATTATTGAAAATTCAATAATTATTCCAGAGAAAATAGCCTCCGAAAAAATGGTTGATAGAACCAATTTTTACGGGGTGAATGATTTGAAAAATAAAGAATATAAATCACCTTTGTCGGAAATTCCAACGGATTTACCCCCTTATATTGATAGTTTGCCAAAGATAAGTAAATCGCCAAAACTTCGTCATTTTGGTATACGTGTAGCGTTATCACCTGATATAAATTCAATCGAGAATTTAGACTATTCGGCTTTGGGCGGTTCGGTGGGGCTGTTATTTGAATATCGAATTAGTAAGAAACTTGCCTTACAAACGGGCGTTTCCTATTCGAGTAAAAAATACGTTGGCGATTTTGAATATTATCACGCTTGGCCAGATTGGACGAAAGGGCATCCTTCAAAGCCCACGGAGGTAGATGGGAAGTGTAAAGTCATTGATATTCCTATTAATTTACGAGTTAATATTTTTCAAAAACCCCACCAAACTTGGTTTGTTAGCGCTGGGGTTTCATCATACATACTGCTCAATGAAACCTACATTTATAATTACGCTTGGTCGCCCGCAAAAACAAGCGACTGGAGCGATAAGTCAAGTTTTTATTGGAGTACGCTAAATCTCTCGATTGGCTGGGAAAAACAAGTGAGCAAGCATCTAAGCTTTCAAGCGGAGCCGTATTTGAAAACGCCCCTCAAAGGGGTGGGTCGTGGATTGGTAAATCTATACAGTAGCGGAATATTATTTTCAACAAAATATCAGTTTTAGTTTCGACGTTCGGTTTTCGTTGTTTGATCTTCGGTACTCTAAAAATCGAACAACGATAATCGAAGATCAGCATATTTTCAAAACCATAGATTCTAAAGTCAAACCTGGGCCAAAAGCACAGCTCAAAATATTCTTATTATGGTCTGATTTCGTAGCATTTTTCAGTATTTCATTCAAAACAAAAAGTACAGTACAGGATGACATATTTCCGTAATCTCTTAATACTTGGTAAGAATATTTGTTATCCTCTTTCGTAATTTCCAAAGCCGTTTCGATGGCTTCTAAAATTGCCTTTCCTCCTGGGTGCATTGCATATAAATCTATATCCTGATTAGTCATTCCTGCGTTATCTAACAATCTATCAATCAGTGATTTAATTCCCGTTTTTACTAATTTTGGAATATAAGAAGTTAGCGTCATTTCAAAGCCAAAATCTGCTATTTTCCAAGCCATATCTTGTTTGCCTTCAAAGTATAAATCACAGAAAAATGAACGCATTTCAAGGCTCTTTTCTTTTCCTTCTGATTCGATTAAAATAGCGGCAGCTCCATCGGCAAAAAGAGCATTGGATAAAAGAAAATCTTCATCCATTTTTTTTTGAAAATGGAGCGTGCAAAGCTCCACTGAAACCATTAATACTTTTGCTTTTGGGTCGGCTCTACAAATGGTATCTGCCATTTTCAAGCCATTAAAAGCACCGTAACAACCCATAAAATTGATGGCAGTTCGTTGAATGGTAGTGTCTAATCCTAAGGTTGCAATGATTTCAATATCCAGTCCTGGAGCGTACATTCCCGTACAACTTACTGTAATGATATGGGTAATTCCTTTATTTGGAATGTCTTGTTTTAAGTTTTCAATTGCTTTCAGACAAAGCGGTAAAGCATATCCTTGATAGGCGAGCATTCGTTGAGAAATGCTTGGAAATGGTTCTAAATCAACACTTTGTGGATAAAACTGGTATTCAGAAAAATGACTTCCATAGTCCGCTAAGACGGAATATCTTTGCGCAATTTTAGTGGTGCGGTATAGCGCTTTTAGCCTTCTCTGGTCATAATCATTCATTTGTAATGCGGAAGCCATGAATTCCGCAATTTGCATTTGAGGAAAACAATTATCAGGAACGGCTGTGCCAATGGCAGTAATAAAACTCATGTTAAATTGGATTGATATAAACTATAAACATACAAAACGGAAAAAAGTATGCCAGTATTTTCAATTAATATACGAAGAAAATAGATTAGTAGTTGTGTGAATGTTGTTTAGCTTTCCATTTGTGAAAAATTAATTATTTCGTAGATGAGCAATCGTTTTTTCAACCAGTCCTCCATGAGAAGATTCCAAGATAATTAATTGATGATTTTTGAGTCGTTTTGTGAAGGGAAAAATAGTTGAAATAGGAAGTAATTTGTCATATTTTCCCATAATTATTTTAATATTAATGTTCTGACTATTAATAAGTTGTGCTAATTTTTTAAGGTCAAAATTTAACTCTCTAAAACCTATCCAAGAACTATATAATTGTGCTTGTTTTTGGGGTGTATTTACTATCATTTTGGCAAACCTTACAACGCTTTCATGGACAATTCCCATACGTGTCAGCAAGTCTGCAAAGCCATAAAATTTATGGTTGTGTTTAAGTACTTTTTTGAAAATATGGCGAGTAATACGGGAACGAGTTGCTCCGTGATAAAAAGGGTCTTCAGTAATGCCATCCGGGGCCAAGAGCAAGATATTCTCAATCTTGTCCGAAAAGGCTTCAATCGTGGCCAAAGCAAAACGTCCGCCCATGCTGAAACTAATGATGGAGAATTTCTGTATTTGATTTTCTTGTAAAAATTTATCTAAATATTTCTGCCAGATTTCTTTGGTAATGATGGTTTCATTTACTTCACTTTTTCCATGGAAAGGCAAGTCGAAAAGATAGGTAGTGAATTGCTTTTCAAAGGTCTGGGCAAATTTTTGGAAACACGAAAAATCCTGCCCCATTCCATGAAAGGCGAGCAGGATTTTATGGGATTTTCCGATTTTTTGATACTTTAAATTCATTTTAGCTATAAGCTATGAGTTCTGAGTAATGAGTTCTGAGAAAAAAATCTCATTGCGCACGGCTCAAAGCTCATGGCTAAATTATCAATGTCCTTTTCCTCCACTTTTAACCACTTCTTTATCAAAGTCGATGCCTTGTTTGCGCAAAACACCTTGTACGATAATTCCGAAAATGAATAGATAAGTGAAACAGCCCGCCGCTAATAAATAGGATTGCTGAATACCGAACGAATCCGATAATTTACCTTGAATTACGGGAATTATTGAACCACCCAAAATCATCATAATCAAAAATGCCGTTCCTTGATTGGTGAATTTTCCTAATCCTGCCGTGCCCAAAGAGAAAATACTTGGCCATAGAACCGAACAAAATAAACCACCCGAAATTAAACAAAATAGGGCAACTTTACCCGCAGCCATTACGCCAATAATGGTCATAATTGCACCTAATGCCGTGAAAATCAATAAAAGACGAACAGGTTTTTCCTTACTTGCGTAGTAGGCTAAAATCATGACCACGATGCAACTTGCATAAGGTAATAAATCCCAAACGTAGCCACTGTATAATGAATTAACGAGTAAAATAATCGCAAAAGCAACGAACGGAATCACGACAATTAAAATCTTTTTAAGCGATTCTGAAGGATTGAAATTGTTGATGGAAGCTGTCCAACGACCAATCATCATACTGCCCCAAAAAAGTGATATATACTTTGAAATTTCGGAAGAATCCAATTTTTCAGTTTGTTTCAGATATTCTCCTAAATTCGAGCCAATGGTTACTTCCACGCCCACATATACAAAGATGGCAGTCATTCCCAAAATAGCTTGCGGATAACTCAATACTGACTTCGCATTTTCGATAGCACCAGATTTGGTTACGACCGAAAAAATCAAATAGCCAATCATCAAAATAACCATCAAAATAAACGTAAAAATAATAGCAGTTTCAGTTGAAAAAGCAACGGCAACACCTACGCAAAGCGTTAAAAAGGCAAGCGGTAAACCAATCACCACATTGCTCACTTGCACATCCTCATCGTTTTTAATTCTTGGTAATTTAGAACGCCAAAAGTATAATGCCATCAAAGCGAAAAGTACTCCCAAACACAAATATGGTATCTTTACGTCCTCAATAGAAGCATTGGCAGCGGCATCTTTAGAAATTGAACCGAAAATAGCAAACGATACCAAAGCAGGTCCAATTGTTCCGCCTAAATTATTAACCGCACCTCCTAAATTGATTCGTTGAGCACCCGTTTCGGGAGGGCCGAGAGCAATCATAAATGGCTGAGTAGCAGTTTGTTGTAACGAAAATCCAAGACCTACAATAAATAAACCTGCTAATAATAATGGATAAGAAGCTGTTTGAGCGGCAGGATAAAACAACAATGTTCCAACCGCTGAAATTAATAAACCAATGACAATTCCATTTTTGTACCCGATTTTATTGAGAATATCGCCTCCCATCAGTCTTGAAAAAGCCAAATAAAGAATTGAACCAATAAAGTAAGCGGCATAAAAAGCAAAATCAACCAATTGTGCTTGGGTTTGGGTAAGGACAAATTTGTCTTTAAATAGTGGAATCAAAATTCCATTGGATGCCGCCACAAAACTCCAAAAAAACCATACGGTCATGAGGGTGTAAAGAGCGGATTGATTACTTTTAGTTGATTCTTGTGTCATGAAAAATAGAATTTTAGGGGTTTGGTTGATAATTAAGTTTCAAATCTAACATTTTTCAAAGTAAAAATTGTGCATTTCTTCGATTTGTTATTTAGTGTCAAGAATAGCTAATCGGTAATTAATTGCTTGAATATCAGTCAATTATTTGAATATCAAGTAGTTAATTATGGTAAAAAAATCAAATTTATGGGTAAAAAATCACCAAAAACTTCTTTGAATAATTGATATAACTCATAACTAATAACGAGCAACCAAAATATGCCCTTAGAACAAACATTTCGCTGGTTCGGTACAAAAGACCCCGTTCCATTATCTCACATTCGTCAAGCGGGAGCAACGGGAATTGTTACGGCACTCCATCATTTGCCCAACGGTGTTATTTGGACGATTGACGAAATCCTAAAACGTAAACTCGAAATTGAAGCCGCTGGATTAAAATTCTCCGTCGTAGAGAGCGTACCCGTACACGAAGACATTAAAAAACGGTCGGGGAATCATCGTCAATTTATCGAGAATTATAAAACCTCTTTGCTGAATTTGGGGAAAGCGGGCATTGATACGGTTTGTTATAATTTCATGCCCGTTTTGGACTGGACTCGTACCGATTTAGATTTTTCATTGCCCGATGGTTCAACGGCTTTGCGTTTCGATGCGACTGAATTTGCGGCTTTTGAGGTTTATATTTTAAAAAGACCAAACGCCGAGGAAAATTATACGGAACCTCAATTATCGAAAGCAAAAGATTGGTTTGTAAAGGCCTCAGATACCGCAAAAAATAAATTGATTCGTAATATCATTGCGGGTTTGCCTGGTAGCGAAGAAAGTTTTACGGTAGAAGAATTTGCGACTATTTTGCGGGGATATGAAGGCGTTGGCGATAGTGAATTACGCAATAATCTTTACGATTTTCTCCGTGAAATTACGCCTATTGCCGAAGAAGCAGGTATTAATTTAGCCATTCATCCCGATGACCCACCGTATCCAATTTTGGGTTTACCTCGTGTGGTTAGTACAGAATCCGATGCTAAACAAATTTTGCAAGCCTACGAAAGCCCGAATAATGGACTGTGTTTTTGTACGGGCAGTTATGGTGTTCGTCCGGATAATGATTTAGTGGGTATGGTAGAACGCATGGGCAACCGAATTAATTTTATTCATTTAAGAGCTACCAGACGAGATGCCGAAGGAAATTTTCACGAAGCTGACCATTTAGACGGCGATGTGGATATGTACGGAGTGATGAAAGCTTTAGTGTTGGAACAAAAAAGTAGAATGGAATCTGGTAGACAAGATTATCGTTTACCTTTCCGACCTGACCATGGACACAGAATGTTGGACGATTTGAATCCCGAGAAAAGAACAAATCCTGGTTATACAGCCATCGGTCGTTTGCGTGGTTTGGCAGAATTAAGAGGCTTGGAAATGGGAATTTTAAGAAGTATGATGTGATGATTAGGGTAAATTCACTACGTTTTTAAAATATTAACTCTTGCAAGCGTTTAAAACGCTTGCAAGAGTTAATTAAAAAATTAAAACGGATAGCCCACCGCAATATTCAATACTAAATTTTCGCTACGCCAATTGGCATCTTTTAGGTTAAGATACTTCAAAACCCAACGATCATCTTCGGGTCGATAAGGCTTACGCACGGGTGTTGCCAAGTCGAAACGAAGTACTAAATAACTGAAATCCAAACGTAAACCAATGCCCGTTCCAATGGCGATTTGTTTATAAAAATCAGCGCCAAAAACTCCTTCTGGCCCGTAAGCATCCGCATCTTTTTGCATCCAAACGTTGCCTGCATCAATAAAAAATGCCCCGTTGATGTATTTATTGAATTTTGCTCGTAATTCAGTATTAAATTCCAATTTTATATCTCCCGTTTGACTTCCCAAAAATACATTGCTGATTGCCCCCGTTGAACGATAAGCGCCTGGCCCAATACTTCTTGCGACAAAAGCCCGAATACTATTATTGCCACCCGCTGAATATTGTTTAGTAAATGGAAGCGAAAGAGAATTTCCATAAGGCAAACCATAGCCAAGCACAAAACGATTGGCAATTTTTAAGGATTTCGTTACCGCATAGCTGTACCGAACATCTGCATCTAATCGAGCATATTGAGAAATTGGAATACGAAATAACGTTTCGGGTATGCCATTCTGTGAACCAATTTTAGACAATAAATTGGCCAAATTACCCGCCACTTCCACACCGCCCGAAAAGGTAAATTGATGTTTGGAATTAACTCTGGAAGTAGGCGTATAATTCACCGTATAATTAGAACTCATAATAATTCTATCACTTAAAATTTGGTCAAAAGCGGCGGGATTATCACTTCTAAAAATATCTTCAAGGAATGCTTCCGACACATTGGCTTTCACCAAATTCACTGAAATAGGCGTAAATGAGTGTTCCAGCATGTTATTTTGCTTCCAAGCATAACCCATGGTTGCTTTCAAAGAAGTCAGGTCGTATAATCCACCTCTGTTTAAAACTTCATAACCAACGCCAATATTTGTTTTGGGTAAGGCCTGATTTATGGCAGGATTCGTCTTAATAAATGGAATTACAAACCTTGGAATCGTAAGCACTCCTTCGATTGAATATTTATTAGAATTTATCGCTCCGAGGGTTACACTTGCTCCCCCAACTTGAAAATCTAAACCCGCTGTTGCCGTAATTTTCAGAGATTCAGCCCCCCCAAATGTATTTTTATTGAGCCAAGAAATACTCAAATTCGTTCCCGTGAAATTATTAGACTTTGTGCTTGCATTAACATCTATTAAGATAGATTTTGCCTTCAAAGGAGTTAAATAATAGAAGACATCCAGTAAGGCAGAATCTGAACGAGGCACTAAGTTGAAGGTATTTTTTACAAATTTGAAGTTACCATTTAAGTTAATTAACCTCGAAAGTGAAATATCTTGAATGTTACTACTGTATCTGCCACCCCTTCTGAAACCAATTGCCTGAGCAAAAATTTTGGGTTTAAACGAATCGGTTTTGTCATTTACTTTTATGCCCTCAAAAATAACTTCTTTACCCTTATCACTTATTGTGTCGCCCAACATAATTTCACCATAATCCGCTAAAACATGAACGTCCCGAATACGATATATTTTTCGATTAACTTGTGACGTAGAAGGCTTGATTTTTAAAGTTAAATTTACCTTATGATTCCCAATCGAAGAATCTGCTTCAAATAAGATAAAATCGGGCTGAAAATAATAATAACCCCGCCGCTTCAAAACGTTATCAATCCTTGCTCGTTCACCAGAAATAAGTTCAAAACGATAAGGAGAGCCAGTTTTTAAAAAGGAATCTTGGTTTTTTCCATTGTATGCCTTCCCTAAAATAGCGGTATCTTGGGGAGAAATGGTAACACTATCCAAGAAATATCTTTGGTGCAGGGTAGTGGTATAAATTGCGGTGGATTTACGCTTATTATCCGATAATTCACCCGTAGCAAACGAGCGAAAATAGCCTTCATTATTTAGTAAAAAACCAATTTGTTTGACATTGGCAGCCGTCACACTTCTACTCGCCAAAACGGGTGGTTCACCAAATCTTTTTCTGAAAAAACTACTAAACCCTTTATCTCCTTTAGGTTCGCCAAAAAGATAATAAAACCAAACTTTATAAGGAAACCCCAAAAGGGTAGAATTGGGTTTTGGCTTTACAAAATCAGTCAAAATTGTTTCAATATTCTTAATTTCAGTCTTAGAAATTTCAGAATCCGCCATTACTTTTACTTTCGCCCCCACGTATAGACTTTCGCCAGGGGGCAATTTCTTCGTAACCGAACAACTACTCAAAAATAGAGCTAAAATACAGGAAAATAGCCACGGATATATAGACCACGGATGACACGGATTAGACGGATTTTTACGGATTTTATTCATATTAACTTTGGTGAACGTATTTATGGCTTTATTAATAATTAAGGGTACTATTACAATTCGAAAACATCTCATAAAACAATAAAAAATCCGTCAAATCCGTACAATCCGTGGTCTAACTATTTCGTCTTTTTAGTAAAGATTTCTTTGAATTTTCCGTACTCCATCGTTACTGTAAAACCAACACCTGTTTCCACGATAAATCCCTCCAAAACCGATTGGAACTGATTCTTTCGGAAGGCTTTGAATAAATATCTACCATCGTTCGTTAATTTATAATTTACCGTCACGTTATCGAATACTTCGGAAGGATTTCGAGATATTTTTGAGGTATTTTCTAACTCAAAATTTCGCCCAACTTTTACCTCAATTTTATCATTAAAAAAGGCTTTTGATAAGCCTAAACTCAAATCGGTTCGTTTGGCAGATTCTCCATTAAAATAATCTTGGGAAGACGACAAATTTACGTCCAAATCTACGCCTTTTATCAAATCAGAAGCCAATTGGTCTAATTGACTGGATAATAATTTACTCACACTTTGCCGTGCAATTGCCTCTGCATTTACTCCACTGCCACTACTTGAAAAGAAATCAGATGATTTATCCGAGAAAAAACGATTCAGAATCAACAAGGCAAATACCTGCTTATCAATGTTTGCTTTATCGCCATTTTCAGAACCATCATTCAAAATTGTCAACCTTGCTTCAACGGCTTTAATCACCTCTGTCGAAACCGTTAAATTTTGTTCTTTCGATACCTCAATCTTAAACGATGGTACTGGTTTTGATAACTTTCCAGACATCGTTAATAGCACATCAAAATTCATTTTCTGACGGTAAATATCCTGATTACTGTTGGTTTCATTGGTCATTAAATCAAGCGGGGCAGTGCTTGTTTTATAAATGGCAGTGATGTTCACATCTGCATTCATAGGATCGCCCGTCCAGATAATATTACTGCCTTTTTGAATTAAAAATTGGCGTTTTAGCACTTCGTAGGTTAAACCATAATTACCTTCAGTCAAATCATAAGTGCCAAAAATAAACGATTGTCCACTGGCATTTACCCCCGCATTGAGCCGTGCATTACCCTTTACCACCAAATTATCACCATTAATTTCATCCACCACAATCGTCAATTCTGACTTATCATCCGCCTCAATATCAAGGGCAATTTCAGAGACAAAAGTGTTCACAAATATATCTGTATTTATAGAATCTTTTTTGATAGAATCCTTCGGCGGATTCTTCCGATTTACGAATACAACTACGCCTTCACCATTACTTACATCATCCAAACTTGGCACAATGATCGAAATCTTACTGTTTTCTTTCAACTTAATATCACCCTCAATTTTCGCTTTTTCAGAAACGCCCTGCAAGGTCAAATTAGCATCAATAAAGCCTTTTCCGTAGAAAAAATCATTGTCTTTTCGGGTAGAATTTAGCACCATAAAGTTCTTGGCATCCACTGTCAAATCGTATTTTACCAACGGAATATTGGTCAAAACAACCGTGCCATTCACCTTCAAAGGCTGGTTCAAGGTATCACTCACTGTAAACTGATTCAATTTGATTGTTTGCCCTTCAAAAATCAAGTTTTGTTTATCAATCAAATACCGACTTCCCAATTGTGAAACGTCAAAAGCCACTTTATCAAAACTCAAATTTCCATCTAATTGCGGACTTGTTGTTGAACCTTTTATGCTGGCTTTTCCCGACAAAATTCCCTTCGCTCGTCGTAACATTCCGAAGCTAAAAGCCTCAACCGTTTCTGCTCCTAACTTGTTGATATTCAAGTTTAAATCAAGTGAATTTTTGGTTTTCAGATAATAATTTCCCGATAGAGAAAGGTCATTATTCGCACTAATTAACGTAGCTTTGGCGGTAATTTTAGTAGCTGTTTCATTAAAAACATTCACGTCCAAATCACCAATGGCAGTTTTCTGAAAACGGAAATTTTTAATGGCAATATCACCCGAAAATGAAGGCGTTGTCATGTAATTACTCAACAAGATTTTGCCATCAATTTTGCCACTCGCCAACGTTGAATCAGGCGAGAATAATGTCACAAAATTCCGAATATCTAAGCTGTCGGTCGTAACATTGATTGGACCATTTGGCGTATCCGTTGTGCTGTTGACGGAAAGCCTTTCTTGACCACGATTAATGTTGAAATTTCTAATCAACAAACCTGTATTTCCGTAAGCAATGTACCCCGTAGAATCCACTTGCCACGGCGTATAATTCAAGAATAAACCACCTTTTCTTAATTTGATACGATACTGATTATCAACACTTTGCAATAACCCCGCAACGGCATGACGGTCTTTGTCAACCGAATCCTTGAAAGTTGCTTTAAAGGTTGCGGTGTTATTACTCACATCACCCGACAAACTGGTTTTTCTAACCTGAAAATCTGTTAAAACCACTCCATCAAGTCCACCCGAATAGGTTAATGTTGTGGCGTTTCCAGCCATTTTTATCTTCACATTTTTTACCTTAATGGTGTCATATTCTAAATAAGGCATCGTTAAATTTGCCCTAAATATTGTATCCGCCTGACTATCCAAACTTGCCAATAATCGGGTAGTATCCAAGCGGGTCAAACCTGGTGCAAATGTTTGAAGGATTGGATGTTTTACCAGTTTTATGTCCATCTTCAAATTATACGGAGCCGTAACGGGTTTGTAAGCAATATCGGGCAAAACAAAATACTTATTTATCGTTGAAATGAAAATGTCAGAAAGTTGTAAATAATTGAAATTTCCGTTCAAATTCGCCTTCAAAAAAGGAGCGTTTATCGTAATCTTTTTGCCTTCGGGCGAATTGGCAGCGGTCAGCGAAGTATTTTCAATTTTTATTGGTTTCCCATCTTGCAATAAAGTGCCTTCTTTGATAAAAATCGTCCCACTCGGATTGTCAGGATTTGTGTTTGGCATATCAATGTCAATATCGCCCCGAATCCCAATATTATCAGCATAAAAACCTAATGGTTTCAAGTTCAATTGACCAATATTTACGTTCCCTTTCACGCTCGGATATGGTTGCGAAATATCCAATTTTGTATCAATCAAAAGCGTAATGTTTGGGTCTTTGATATTGCTTTTAATCGTGGCAATTTGATTGGCTAAATCAGCCTGCAAAACCACATTTTTATAATCATATCCTCTCAATTCTGCTTGTTCAATGGTACCATCAACGGATACTTTCATGGTCTTTGGGTCAATGCCAATTCCTTTCACTTTTGCCGATAAAGATATTTTGCCAATTTGCTCCGTTTGTTTCAAAAATTTACCCATTTCAAAGCCCTGAAAGGCAATTATTCCTTCGTATTGCTGGTTTTTATTGGCGGTAATATTCACTAAATTCCCCTTGAAAGAAGCATTTCCCAAGTCAGATTTTAGCTTTGTATCCAATAATAAATTAGCCAATTTACCATTAATTTTTCCCACAATGGTCACTCTCTCAGGTAGTTCAACCGAGTTAGGAATTGAACCTTGTGGAGCGATTTTTAAAAGGTCTTTTTTCGTGATAAAAAGCGCTCTCACATCCACATTCAATGACGTTTTATTGACATCAGGAAGACCCGTAATTTGTCCTTGAAAATCCAATTTCGCTTGGTCGAAACCTTTGATAGAAGTTGGGGCAATTTTTAAATTGTCTACCGTTCCAGAAACGGCTCCATTAAATCTCAAAAGTTCATTTTCATTGCCTTTAAACGGAGGCGTTTCTGCCAAATCAGGTACTAATAATAAAATATCTTTAAAAGCTAATTGACTATTTTTTAAGGTAGTTTTCACCCGAACTTTTCCAATATCATTCGTCAATTGGTTCATCGAGGCGTAGGTCAACACCAACTCATTTCTAAGAATGGATTGCGGCGTTTTTAGTAAGAATTTTTTGAGGAAAGTTTGTTTGTCGGTATAGGCAAAATCCGTTTGCAAATTCTGAATTTCAAACCCAGATTTATCTTTAAATGAACCACTATAAATCCAACCCGAAGTTTGCGTAGGGGAGTAGTAAAAACGTTCAGAATTTAGTTTTAAATTACTGATTTTCAAGTCACTATAATTAATTCCTCGCTTTTGCTTAGGAGCATTTAAATCTTGATATTGAATATTATTTCGGTCAAAAACGATTTTATCAACCAATACTTTCCAGTTGTTTGAGGACGCTAAAACGCTGTCAGGGTTTAAAACCCTGCCAGCGTTAATCTTCGTAGGTTTCTTCTTCAAAAAAACAACACTCGCATTGGTATTAAACAAATCAACCGATTTCAAATGTACTTTCTCACCCGACAGATATAATTGGTCACCTTTGGCATTGAGTCTTCCCAATTTTACGGTATTAACCAAACCAGATTCTTCCTCAATAATTTTCCAATTAATACCCTTCACATCCAACTCCTTGAAAGCTAAATCTAAAGTGTCAGACGTTGAAGTTTCAGGAGATGGTTTTGTCGGAATTGAAGAATACAAACGCAAGTTCATACTTCCACCGTTGAGCATTAATTTATCCAAATGATATTTTGAAGTGGCAGGATCAAAGTCTGTAAAAGATGTCTCAGTATTGTCTAAACGCATATTTACATCTACACCCGTAACATCATCCAAATATTTTAGGGATACATTTTTAAGTTTTACATTGGAAATATTGTATTTAAGCGCAACGCCTTTGGCAGTATCGGCAACGATTTTAGGGTCAGTTTTAGGAATAAAAGCATCTAAAATGTAGGCAAAATTGAAGGTAGTATCGGGGAGGGTTCGTTTGATATTCACCTTAATATTTTCAAGATTTATCTCATTGACGGATACTTTATTTTGGAGGATTCCAAGCATATCCATATTCAGATATAACTTTTCTCCCGCTAGTAAAGTATCACCTTTATTATCACTAAAATAAACGCCATCCAACTCAATCCAATCAGGAATTTTGTAGTTTATCTTCTTAATAGTAAATGGTTTATCAATTTTAGTTTTAAGATATGCAACTACTCGATTCGTCAAAAATCTTTGTCCTCCAGAAGTCTGCAAATAGAAAAATACCCCTAAAAAAAGTAGGAATATAGATAATAAAATTATACCAGTTATTTTAAAAAAGTTCTTCATAGATGGTTTAGATATATTTTATAAAATTAAAGAGGCATTTTTACCTCCTTAATTTTATAATTGTGTTAGTCGCTCGCCAGAGGGCAAGTGACCACAAATCATTCAGTTAAAAACTCCATGCAATTCTGTCACAGGCACACCTGTGACAGAATTTATCGCTTGAAAGTAGTTGCATCAAATGCAGGATTAAACACAATATTGGTCGTCAACTTCACATTTCGCTTATCAATGCTACTATAATAAGTCCCAAAGGAAGGATAAATTAATCCATTAGCAGCCGTTGTATAAGTATTATATTCTTTGGTGATTTCCTCGCCTGTTGATAATTTTTCAACCTGTTTTGTTAATAAGTGCGTTACGTTATCAAAATACAAATCATATTTAATATCCTTGCCAGATAATTCAATGTGATGTAATCTTTGAGCTCCCACAACTTCCAAACCAACATACGTAGCAATATATCCTTTGGCTTGATAATTATAAAAAGGAGCAAACATATCGGTCACTTCTCTTTTCATATTCATTTTTTCCTTATCACTCAAATCCTTCGTGTCATACACAATTGCTTTATCACGACTACCCATTGGAACTCTAAAAAAAGCATCCGTTGGGTTGACACCGTAGATAAAATTACGTTTCATAATGGTTTTAGTTTTTAACATCGACACATCTGGAATTGACGATTTTACCTCCATTTCAAAATCACTGGCCGCATTAGATACATAGGACTGCTTGATGGTATAAGTTTTTACTTGATCCCAAAGTTCTCTTCCGCCTGCTGCTTTATAATGAGCATCAAAAACTTCATCCACTGTCTGAGCAAAAATATTAACAACCGATAAGGTCATTAATATCATAATTATGCTTGTTCTTTTCATTGTATTTATTTGTTTACTGGATTAAAATTAACAGAAAATAATACCAAATTTTATTAAAAACCTCTCTAAATGTCGTTATAATTCATTGTAACAACTACGAAAAATGTCTTTAATACGTTTTAATCAAATATATTCTATAATAATTCTTTAATAAAACTTGGGAGTAATTATCAGTTAATCTAACCAATCCCTAATTACTAAATTTCTCTATCCTGCGAAAAAATCAGAGCCGTATATGCAGCGATAGAAATAGTTGAATTAAAGGGCAATTCATCGTATTCGCCCTTTACAGCTTCTGTGTCAGTAGAGGTGAAATTTTCAAATTCCTTATCATATCCTTCCCAGTCGCTATTGAATCGTAATTTCCATATACCATCTTGAGGCATTCCAATAACATAATCATCGTAAGAATTATTCGAAAAATTAAGCACAACAACAGTACTATCTCCTTTTCCACTCACGTGTGAACGATGAAACGCAATTATTTTCCTTTCCTCATCCACCCGAATTATCTGTGTATTTTGACCAGTTAGTCCTTCTGTATTGTTGTTGAAATTCCTACGAAGTTGAATTAAATCCCTGTGTAATTTATTATAACCATTAAATTTCTTCAAACGCTTCCAATCAAGCGGGTCGGTATCAGAAAACCATTTGTCTTCTAATAACTCCTGCCCTTGAAACAACATCGGAATTCCCGCAGCTGTCATCGTTAAGGCAACTCCCAAGGAAGCCCTTTTCTTTGAGTACCAATTATTTACACTACCCGAAGCAATTTCTTCTGCTACACGAGCTTTACCATTGGCAACTTCATCATGTGATTCCGTATAAATAACCCTCTTAAAAGAGTCCATACTATATTTATTCAAAACCGCTAAACATACACTTTCCATATTGCGATTTGCATCCTCTTGCGTAATCAATGCTTCTCGGACAGGATGAACAAAATCAGCATCCCATTGACTCCCAAATCCCAACCCTCCATCTTCACCGATATGGTCAGTTATTGAACTAAGTCCGTGTAAATCCTCGGCAACAGTTAATTTCCATGGATATTTCTCCGCAATTTCACCATTAATCCAACGCAATAAACTAATACCTTCTTGTAAAGTAGTATTAGGGTTTTCATCTGAATTTACGTTTCTTATATAAGGAGTCATATCCATCCGTAAACCATCCGCTCTAAACTCTTCTACCCACATCATGGCATTATCACGAATATATTGTCTTACTTCTGGTCTTCCATAATCAGGACGACTATCACCCCAAGGTGTTTTAGCTCGCCAATCATTATAAAAATAAATTCCGCCCATTCCGTTCTCATTCCAACCATCAAATTGCCATATATCCATATCAGTTGGGCCAAAATGATTATAGACTACATCCAAAATGACGGCAATGCCTTTTTCATGAGCCGCTTTTATTAATGCTTTAAAAGCATCCGCACCTCCATAGACCGATTCAATCGAAAAAGGATAAGCAGGATTGTATCCCCAAGAGAAATCACCAGGAAACTCAAAAGGAGGCATTACCTCAATGGCATTAATTCCTAATTCTTTCAGATAATCTAATTTTTCTATAATTCCATAAAAATTTCCAGGTTTACCTTCTTCTTTAGCATTAAACGTACCCGCATGAAGTTCATAAATAATTATGTTATTCCAGGTCGGCATCTGAAAATTATCATCTCCCCAATCAAAAGCATTTGAATCATACACAATTGAGTTACCAATTGAGTTAGTCATCTGTTTAGCGTATGGATCATTTCTTTGTAATTTTCCAGTAGGTGTATCTAGCGAAAATTTATACTCATCTCCAACCTTAGCTTTGTGTACATTACCACCCCAATATCCATTTTTCTCATGTTCCAATAAATCAGAGCCGTCCTTCCACTTATTAAACCCCCCAACCACACTTACTGATTTGGCATTAGGAGCCCAAACCCTAAAAAAAACACCTTTATTATGGGCTATTGCTCCCATTCCATTCACAATCACTTTCTCAGTTGTAGTAGCTTCTTTCATTTTCTATATTCGATTCGATATGATTTATAACTTGAAGAATGCTTGGAACACATAAAATATATATACCACAACGCTTATATATAAAGCCTTAGATACCAAATCCACACATTTTAATATAGGATGGGGAATATTATCTACAATAAATCATCCTTGTATATCAGAACTTAATGGAGGATAAGCTAATTAGATAGATACTTTAACAATTGAAACTGGAATACGAGGTCATATTTTAAACTAAGGTCACTAATTATCTATATCATAACTTACCCAGCAGTTATTTTCTACCAAAGGGGGATTTTGAGTTATTCAATTTTTGAATTGATGTTTTAGGGAGTTGAAAAATAGGGATATGTATAATCGTCAAGGTATTTACGGGGGTATATTATTTAAAGTTGAGGATAAGATTGCTGGAAGTGTCGACAGTCGGCTTTATTTTTAATTAAAATTGGCTGTAACGATTATGATTAATTGGATTTGTGTTGATTTTGTTTGGGATTTTGGTTTTGTGGGATTGTATTAATTGGGGAAATAATTGTTTGTTTGGTTATAGCTGGTTTGGATTGGTTTATGTTGGTTAATTCTTTGTTATTTTTTTTTTTTACAAGTATGGTGATTTTCAATTGATTAGGAGATACTTTAAAAGATTTTCATTTTTTTTTGCTTTAGAGTTTGGTGGTTTAG
>NZ_CBABQS010000054.1:0-33171 GCF_964672035.1 Arcicella sp. | reverse complement strand
GGATTTGTTACCGCCATCACCACCGCAAAAGCTGCTCCATCTGCCGAGGAAGTGAACCATTTTCGACCATTAATTACGTATTCGTCGCCATCACGGACGGCGGTTGTTCCCATATTTACTGGGTTTGAACCCGCATAATCTGGCTCCGTCATCGAGAAACACGAACGAATTTTTCCTTCAATTAAAGGGTGTAAATATTCGTCCTTGATAGCTTGAGAAGCATATTTGTTAATTAATTCCATGTTGCCAATGTCGGGTGCTTGGCAATTGAAAGTGTAATGTCCGAAGGGAGTTGTTGCTAATACTTCCGATACTTGTCCGAACTCGCAAAGCGTCAGTCCGTGTCCGCCTTCTGCTTCGGTATGTTGCAAACCCCAAAGACCTAATTCCTTAACCAATTCACGTTTTTGATTAAGAATTATGGCTACTTTCGAGAACTGTCCCGTTATATTTTCGGCATTTTCGAGGGGGTATATTTCTTCTACCAAAAACGCTTTAATTCTTGGTAATAAATCACGGGTTTTGTCGGTTGCAAATAGTTCTTCCATTTTTATCAATTTATCTTCATGTTTTTTGTAAATTTAGTACAAAATAGTATGCTTGCATAATGTTTTGTAGGATTTAGGCGTATAAATTTAATTGCCTGTAAAATGTGGATTATGGTGGTTTTTACCTAATAACCAATCACTAATCACTAATAACCGATAAAGCACGCCTATTTCACTATTAATTTTGCTATGCTTATTGTAACTTTGTGATTCTTAGAACAAAGCAATAATTTTTCTTATAAAATAATCATAAAACGAATGTTAAATCTCGTCTTGTTTGGCCCTCCAGGGGCAGGTAAAGGAACACAATCCGCAAAATTGATTGAAAAGTATCAATTAGTTCACATTTCAACGGGCGATATGTTCCGTATGCACATCACGAATGATACTGAACTTGGTAAGCGTGTAAAACAAATTTTAGCGGACGGAATGTTAGTGCCAGACTCTATTACGATTGAGATGTTAGAGGAAGAAGTACAACGAAATCCAGCAGCAAAAGGATTTATTTTTGATGGTTTTCCCCGTACAGTGGCTCAAGCAGAGGCGTTAGATGCTTTTTTAGCAGGAAAAGATCAGAAAATAAATGGAGTTGTTCAATTAGATGTTACCCAAGAAATAATCAAAACTCGTATCGCTGAACGTCAGAAAATATCTGGACGTGCCGATGATGATGCGGATAAATTATTAAAAAGAATTGACGAGTATTTCTCAAAAACTATTTTTGTTTTACCTTATTACGAAGCCCAAGGCAAAGTAAAGAAAGTAAATGGAATTGGTGATATTGAGGAAATTTTTACCAACGTTTGCACAGCGATAGATTCGCTTTAATTTTCGATGTTCGATTTTCGTCATTTGATGTTAGTTACGTTTCGTTCGATGTGTGCTGTTTAACCCTCCTATTTGTAATGATAGTTCCTTGTGGAATATCGAAAAGCGAATAGTAAACATCAGATATTGAATATCAAAAACAAATATCGAAAATCGAAAATCGAACATCACACAACAAAATATGACTTCAAATTTCATTGATTACGTTAAAATAAATACCCGTTCGGGGCATGGTGGAAGTGGTTCAAGCCATTTTCGTCGTGAAAAACACGTGCCAAAAGGTGGACCCGATGGGGGTGATGGTGGGCGTGGAGGTCACGTGATTCTGAAAGGAAATTCACAGCACTGGACATTATTACACTTAAAATATAAAAAACACATTTTTGCCAAAGAAGGTAAAGGTGGCGAAGGTCAAAGACGGTCTGGGCTTCAAGGCGAAGATGCCATCATTGAAGTGCCTCTGGGAACGATTGTAAGAGACACAGAAACGGGAGATATTCTGGCAGAAATTACGAAACAAGACGAAGAATTTATTTTGTTGAATGGCGGACGTGGAGGTTTAGGAAATTATAATTTCAAAACTTCTACCAATCAGTCGCCGCATTATGCCCAACCAGGCGAAGAAGGCCAGGATATGTGGGTGATTTTGGAATTGAAGGTTTTGGCCGATGTAGGTTTAGTAGGTTTCCCAAATGCTGGAAAATCAACGCTTTTATCGGTATTATCAGCTGCTAAACCTGAAATTGCTGATTATCCTTTCACGACACTTGTACCCAATTTGGGCGTTGTTTCTTATCGTGGGTTTAAATCGTTTATTATGGCGGATATTCCTGGGATTATTGAAGGAGCAGCGGATGGTAAAGGCTTAGGAACCAGGTTCTTACGTCATATCGAAAGAAATTCTATTCTTTTATTTTTAGTGCCTGCAAATGCCGAAAACATCGAAATAGAATACCAGATTTTATTGAATGAATTGAAATTGTATAATCCTGCTTTATTAGACAAAGAACGTATTCTGTGTATTTCAAAGATGGACTTAGTACAGTCTGACGAAGACCATAAACGTATTTTATCAGAAATTCCAGCAGGTTTACCCCATATTTTCATCTCCTCAATCCTACAGCAAGGATTAGTTGAATTGAAAGATTTATTGTGGAAAACCTTGCAAGATGCACAACCAATTGTTGTTCCAGAAATTGAGGACGATGAATTGTAAATGTTCTTTCGTGGAGACAAGGCGATGTCCTGTCTCTACGAACTTTAATTAGTTAATCTGCCTTGTCTGTTGCTAACTACCAATAAAATACTTAGTATCGTATATTACAATTTTCTGAAACAAAGGATAATTCCCGCCAACATTCTTAGCATACTTTAGTTATGACGAATCTCTTCAAAAAATTCATCTTATTTTCTTGTGTAGTTTTAATGGCTACGCATGGCTCATGGTCGCAAAGTATTGTGATTACGAGTTATAACTGTACAGGAAGTGGTACTGCAAATTTGGCAGTTTCACCCACTACTGGGATTACTTCGTATAGTTGGAAAATTGCAGGAACCAGTACAGTCGTGGCTACAACTGCCACTACGATTCAGCCAAGTGGCTCATATACAGTTACTTATGTTAAAAATAGTGTTACAGGTACAACTGGTATTTCAACGGTTGCAGCGGGTATCGTTCCAACAGCTCCCGTTATTTCACCCGCAACCGTGGCAACGCCTATTTGTGGTTCAGGTACTCAAGTATTAACCTCCACTACTGTCCCAAATTATATTTGGAAAAGAGATGGAGCGACGATTGCTGGTACCACAAATTCAATCACCGCATCGGGTTCTGATGTAGGCTCACCAGGAAATTATAGTTATACGGTAAGTACGGCAAACGGAACTACGGGCTGTACATCCACCAGTAATGCCGTAATACTCACGATGTCTCCAACCCTTGCCACGCCCACAGTTTCAGCAGCAGATGGTAATACTTTAATTTGTGGTTCGTCAACCCAAATATTATCAGCCAGCGGTGGAGGAGCCTCTTATGTATGGAAAAGAGGTTCAACTACTTTGCCAAATACTGGCAGTAATTTGACCGTAATAGGAACCGACGCCACAGGAACTTTTAGTTTTACGGCGGCTATAGCAAATTCAGCAGGTTGCCCATTGGTATTTTCTACTACGGGGGTGTCCTTGACATTATCGCCAGCAATTTCTACCCCAACCATTCTAACGGCCCCCACAACAAATCCAGTTTGTGGTACGGCAACGCAAATATTAACGGCTTCTTCGGGCGGTACTGCTTATGTATGGAAACGTTCGGGTTCAATAATTACTGGTGCAACGAATACGATAACCGTAACGGGAAATGACGTACCCGTAGGAAGTACGTATAATTATACAGTTTCTACTCAAAACTCTGCAGGTTGTGTTTCGGCAGAATCTGCCCCTTTTGCATTGAAGGTATCTCCAAAACCATCCACACCATCTATTACGCCAGCCACATTTACGCCAAATGTTATTTGTGGTTCAGATAGTAAAACTTTAACCGCAACTGGCGGAGGAACAAGTTATACATGGAAACGTGACGGTGTGGCAGTAACGGGTTCAACCAATAATACACTGGATGTGGTAGGAACGGATGTAATCACGGGAGGAACTTATATTTACACCGTTTCCTTGACTAATTCGGTGGGTTGTATTTCTGATGATTCACCAACGGGCGTAACCTTGCAATTATTTCCATCCATACCAGCAACACCCACAATCACGGCTAATGGTGCCGTAACTTTTTGTGAAGGTGGCAGTGTCACCTTAAATTATACCCGAGGCGTTACTTCAGATATGAAGGTTTGGGGCAGAACATCAGGGGCAGATACCACCACCACGAATGCAGACGGAATTACAGTGCGAAGTACCAATACTTTTAGCGTAAAAACCAAGGATGCTAATGGTTGCTTTTCATTGCCATCTAATGCTTTTTTAGTAACGGTAAATCTAAAACCTGCACCTCCGATTATTGACAGAGGTACTGCTAATGCCATTTGTGAACTCGACAGTATTACTTTAACTTCTAATAATAAAGGAACTGGAGCATATTTATGGAATACTGGAAAAAAAACAACGAGTATTACCGTTAGAAATGCGGGAAGTTATAGCCTTACTTTTACGGATTTAAATTCATGTACGTCCTTGCCATCTTTTCCATTTGTTCTGACAATCAATCCGTTACCAGCCAAGCCAACGATTACCAATTTGAATAAAAGTGCATTCTGTTATAGAGAATTTACTTCATTAAAAGCCACCTCAACAACTGCGGGAACAACTTTTGAATGGGATTACCAAAATAGAACGGGAGATCAAATTGATGTTGCGGGTTCTTCAAAAAAGACAGTAGATGAAATAATAAAAGTGAGTGTGAGGGCGGTGTCAGCTTTTGCTAATAGTACAATTAGTCCAGTTTGTAAATCAAGAGAATCTTCGGATTTTACCACGATTACCGTATATCCTTTACCAACAACACCGACCATTACTGCCAGTGGCCCAATTACTTTTTGCCCAGATTCAACGGTTTCGCTTACTTCAACGGATTCTCCCAATGGTGTTTATAAGTGGATAAATGTAAAAAATAGCGTGGAGTTTAGTGATAAGAAAGTAGTACTGATTGATACTACCAGCAAGTTTTATACTGTTACTCCGCTTGGCAAAATTGGCAAATTTTATGTACGTACTATCAGCGATAAAAGTTGTTTGTCGGATACTTCCAAAAATGTTATCGTTACCGTGCGGGATGCTCCTTTAAAAGCGGTAATTAATCCATCTCCCATTTCTGCAACGGTTTGTCAAGGCGGTAAAGTAACCCTAAAAGCACTTTTATCGAATGGAAATATCAATCGTTATAGCTGGAGAGACGAAGCCACGAAACAGGAAGTTTCAACCGAACAGGAAGTTTCTGTGATTGCTTCTGGGACATTTACCGTTAAAGTGAGGGACGTTTTTGGCTGTTTTGCCAATAATTCAGATCCTTTAAAAGTAAATATTAGTCCTTTGCCAAACAAGCCAAGTCTTTCAATTGTAAGACCAAAGATTTTTTGTGATGAAGATAGTACCACCATCCAGTCAAGTCTGCCAAGCACAACGCCAAACGGTAAGAATTTATATACTTGGATTGTGGATGGACAAACTGTTTTGGAATCAGCAAACCGTTTATTTTACTGGAAAAAAGCCAGTAGTATTGCCGTAGCCGTAACGGATTCAAATGGGTGCAAGGCACTTGCCAGCTCGGATACAATCAGAACATCGGTGAATCCATTGCCAACATCACCATCCATCACTGCCCGTGGTCCAATTCCTTTTTGTGCTGATAAAAATGTAACATTAAGTGCCATTGGTGGAAATGGATTAACCTTTAAATGGAGTACAGGAGCCACTACGACCAATATTACTACCAATGTAACAGGCAATGTAACTGTTCAATCTATCAATGGTTTTGGTTGTTTGTCTAAACCATCTCAAGCCATACAAGTGCGGGTAAATCCCTTACCAACTACGCCAAAATTAACGGCAAATAGTGAAACCACTTTCTGTGTCGGCTCAAAAGTAAGAATCATTTCCTCGAGTCCTTTTCAAGCATTTTGGTGGCGAAGTACAACGGATTCAGTGGGAAAAGGAGAAGATTTAACTTCGATTTTTGCGTCAAAAACGGGAAATTATTTCGCTAAAGTACAAGACGATAATGGTTGTATTTCCTTAGCATCCACTCCAATTAGTGTAAATGCAAAACCTAATCCAACCCCGACGATTGTAAAGCAAATTGGAACGTTTTCGCTTGATGCTCAAGGAGTTGGTGATGAAAATGGCTATATTTGGCGATATAATGGAGATGTTCAAAATGACTTAACAACCAGAATTATTAAAGCTAAAAGAGATGGTAATTATCAAGTTCAAGCCAGTATCACCTATACAGGTTTGTCCATTGCGGGAGGGAAATTAGTTTGTTATTCAAATACATCCGAAGTAATTAAATACGTGCAGGATTTATCGTTTAATGGATTCAGTATTTTCCCGAATCCGACGGCAAACAGCGAAATAAATGTGGAAGTAGTTGAAGATTTAATTGGCGCAACCATTACGGTTTATAGCTTATATGGACAACTTCTTTCAGAATATAAAGTTGATAAATTTAATGTTCTGAAAAAGATACAACTGCCTAATTACGAAGGAAGTACATTCATTGTTAAGATTTCAACGGACGGTTTTAACCGAACACGAAGAGTAATTACTTTGAAATAGTAACTTTTAGTAGGCAGTCTGCAGTAGAAAGAAAATGCCACTTTGGAACTATCAATTTCAAAGTGGCATTTTTTTAATCCCTAATCCCTAATCCCTAATCCCTAATCCCTAATCCCTAATCCCTACACATCACAAATTAAAACGCCTTGTTTCAATGAAGCAATTTTATCCGCTTTAGCGGGAATAAATTCTTGTCCCACAAAACCTTTATAACCCGTGTCTAAAATTGCTTTCATGATTGCAGGATAATATAATTCTTGCGTATCGTCAATCTCGTTACGACCAGGAACACCGCCTGTGTGATAATGAGAAATGTATTGATTATACTTTTTAATCGTTGCAATTACGTCCCCTTCCATGATTTGCATGTGGTAAATATCATAAAGTAATTTGAATTTATTGGAACCAACCATTTCGCACAATGCCGCACCCCAATCAGTATGATCACATTGATAATCTTTATGGTTAACCTTTGAATTCAATAATTCCATCGTAATCGTTACATCGTACTTTTCAGCCGTTTTCATGATTCTTTGAAGCCCTTTTTTGCAATTAATTAGTCCATCTTCATCGCTCAATCCATTACGATTTCCCGAAAATGTGATTAGATTTTTCACACCAGCTTTGGCCGCTTTAGGAATCAAATCTTCGTATAATGCTACTAAACCATCATGGTTTTTAACATTATTAAAACAAGAAGTCAATCCCATTCCGTTGCCCCATTGGTTTGCTTCTGGCCAGCCAATGGCTGAAGTAAGGCCATATTTTTTCAATATTTCCCATTCAGTCGGTCCCGTAAGTTCGAGCGATTGCATTCCGATTTCCTTGGCAGATTTACATAAATCCTCAAAGGGAATTGTACTATAGCACCAACGACAGGCAGAGTGATTGATACGGCCTTTAAGGGCTGGATCAATCTGATTATCAGCCGCTTGAATGCGGTTGCTGAGTGAACTTGTAAGCAACGTTGCCGATGCTAAACCGAAACCTTGAAGAGCATTTCGGCGTGAGATTTGTTTTTCCATTTTAGTAATTTCTATTCTTTGTGAGAGGACATACTCTTTGAATTCTACTCAAAAATCAAGGAAATTTACAATAAGTTTTTGAAAAAACTATCCCGTGATGTTCAATTTTAATTTCTCCACCCTTTCATTACTTCCAAAGTCTCGAAAGCAACTTTTTGGTTGTATTCAAAAGCCAAACTTTTATGGTTTACTAAATCCACAATTGTACCAATAAAACATAGTCCACCCGTGAAAAAATAGAGAATTCCCATGCCGATTTGGTCAGTCAAAAAACGCTGAATTCCCGCAAAACCGAAGAAACCGATAATGGTGGTGACTAAGATTAAAGTTGTATCTCGTCTTCTGTTTTGATACATCATGGCGAATGTTTTTTGTTTTTCTTCGTCCATATCTTTGATTAAATTTTGGACAAACATTGATTCTTCGATTTCAAGATTCGATAGCATCATCATTACGGTTGAGTTCATAGTTTTATTGTTAAATTTTTAGATAACAGATTGATTATTAGTTTTTTATTGAAAAATTAGCGTTCCTTGTTAATCGGAAAATTCTCATCAAAATCACGCCCAAAGCAAATATTCCGAGTGGATGTTGATGAAATGATTCTTTGATTTCACCGTGAAAAAGATACGAAATAGAATGCCCTAAACCACAACCTGGACAAAATGAAAACCCTAAATTTTTGATTGGACAAAGCGTAAAATGCGTTTCCGAAGGATTCATGATGGCTAACAAAGTCAATCCACTAATCCAGAAAAGGAGTTCTATGTTTATTTTCCGTATCATATATATATGTAAATCGATGTTCGATGCTGGGTTTTCGATGTCCGATTTTTAGATTTTGTAGTCTATGTTTCTATCCTACCTATCCTTGCTGTATGGTTGTAAAGTTGTCTGCAATTCTAATCATTTGCTTAATTTTCTACATGAACCATCACTTTTGACTTATAACCAAGACGTTTTTCAGGATGGAATCTAAATTTTATATTCCCGATGAACTAAAATGCAAAATATGAACGTTTAAAATGTATCTTTGCAATGAAATGAAAACTTTTTTAGCTCGCATATTCTGTCTTTTTATGGCTTTTCAAGTGCTGTTTGCCAGCACTGGATTTTCCATGTACGAACATTTCTGTAAAATAAATGGCGCTAAAACCTATTCATTATCTACGCCAAAAAAATCTTGTTGCTCAGCTAAAAAAACCAATACAGAACAGTCTAAAAAACCAACTCTGAAAAGAACAAAATGCTGTTCTGACCAAGTAAATCATTATAAAATCAATACGAATGCTGCTCAAAGTTTAAAAATTGACGTTCAAATTCCTACTCTTGCATGGATTGCATCGCCAATATTTGACTATTCTTTCACGCACAGCCGTGAAATATTTTCTTTTAATACCCTTCATTATTCCAACACCGCTCCCCCCATTTCTGGGCGAGATAGGCTCGTTTTTATCCAATCTTTCTTAATTTGATTCTTAGTATTATAAACTGATAAATCTTAATTTGTGTAGGATTTCTATGGAATTTTATGTTCAAATTGTTGTTAATCAATGAGTTGTGTTTTATTTTAAATCAACCAATTTATAATGCTATGAAAATCTATATTACCAACATGGTTTGTAGCCGTTGCCAAATGGTGGTGAAAAATGAGTTGGAAAAACTCGGAATAAAGCCATTAAAAGTAGATTTAGGCGAAGTTGAACTCGCTGAAAATTTGACAGACGAGCAGAAAGTGGCTTTAACTGAAAGTCTCCATTCTCACAATTTTGGATTAATTGAAGACAAAAAAAGTAGAATAACTGAAAAGATAAAAAACGTCATTGTAGATTTGGTTCACTACCACAATAATGATTCAAAAATCAATTTATCGCTTTTTCTTTCAGAACAATTATCCCATGATTATAACTATTTGAGTACGCTTTTTTCGGAAACGAACGGTATTACAATTGAGCAATATTTTATATCCCAAAAAATAGAAAAAGTGAAAGAGTTATTGATGTACGATGAATTGACTTTGAGCGAAATTGCTTTTAAACTTAATTATAGTAGTGTTGGATACTTGAGCAATCAGTTTAAAAAAGTAACAGGTTTGACTCCTTCATCATTTAAGTTATTGAAAGATAAGAATCGACAGTCAATTGCAGACCTTTAAATCTTACAAAACAATTAAGAAATTCCGTAAGTGTTTGGTGCTGTTTAGTGGAGAACTTTGTCATGAAATTCAAAATTTAAACAACAATCAAATGAAAAAGTCAACTATAATTTTCGCTTTATTTTTTATTGCTTCGTTAAGCGTATTTGCTCAAAAAACCCTACCAATGGTAGATTCTAAAGGGCATATTTTGAATGGTAATAAGCAAATTGGCACCATGACCGCAGCGGGTAGTTTTGACCAATCTGGAAAGTCAATGACAAAAGTGGATGGTAAGGGTAATATTGTAGACGTAGACGGAAAAGTAATTGGGAAAGCACCTAAAAATGGGGAATTCGTCTATTATTTTAAAGATAATCAGGAAAAATATAGTATCGAAAAACCTGACCACGATGGAATGTGTAAAGTAAAAAATGCGAAGGGCGAAACAGTAGTATTAATGCACAATAATTATAAACAAGAACCCGCTTGTGCTGTACATTGTTTGCATGAAAATCACTGTATGCCAAATGAAATGCCAGCGCATAAACACTAATTGATAAGGGATGAAATTTAGTTGTTAGTATTTGGGAATTATTGTGCTATTCCCTGATTAACAATTAGTTATGTAAATTAAAACTCAATAAAAACCCCTGATAAATGTTGAATAATGGAACAAAATTATCATCACCACGCCCCTAAAATTACGAGTTTGAATCGGGCATTTATTATTGGAATTATCTTGAATTTTAGCTTTGTCATTTTTCAAATTGTGGTTGGATTTCGGATAAATTCTTTGTCGTTATTATCGGATGCAGCGCATAATTTTGCGGATGTAGTGGCTATGGGACTTTCATTATTGGCGTTTAAATTGGCGAGCATCAAACCAACTGAAAAATATACTTTTGGCTATAAAAAAGCCTCCATTTTAGTGGCCTTTTTCAACGCTTTGGTATTATTAATTTCGGTTGGAGCGATTGGTTATGAGTCTATTTTACGTTTTTTTACGCCCGAACCTCAGCAAGGAATAACCATTGCGATGGTTTCGGGCATTGGGATTCTGATAAATACTGTTTCGGCTTTGCAGTTTTTTAAAGATAAAGATTCTGATTTGAACGTAAAAAGTGCTTTTGCTCATTTAGCGGCCGATGCGGTGGTCTCTTTGGGTTTAGTGGTCGGTGGAATTTTGATTCATTTTACGGGTTGGGTTTGGATTGACCCAGTTTTGAGTTTGATTGTAGCATTAGTTATTATTTGGGGAACGTGGTCGCTGATGAAAGACACGCTTAGACTTTCGCTCAATGGCGTTCCAAATGATATTGACCTTGAAAAAGTGCGAGAAGAAATTTTGGAAGCTCCCGAAGTGTCGAGTGTTCACCATATTCATGTATGGGCCATGAGTACCACCGAAAATGCCCTAACAGCTCACGTAGTTTTGAAGCAAGCGGTTGATTTTGAGATAATTACAAAATTAAAAAAACAAATAAAGCATCATTTAGAACACGTAAATATTCATCATGCTACACTTGAATTTGAGGTTATTGAAGATGGATGTGAAGATGATTGTTTTGAGCGAAATGCTCATCATGATTCAAGCCAAGAAGTTTGAACCAGTTAAATAGCAGAGCGAGCGAGACGAGACGCTCATGATTGTTCAAACCATGAGGTTTGAACCAGAATATAAAATACAAAGCCATGAATTTTAAAATATTACATAAGTTATTGTTATTGAGTTTGTTACTGATTTCAAAAACCGCAATTTCTCAAACTGAAGTCGTTAGAGGAATTGTGTTAGAAAAGAAATCAGATGGTAAAACCGAAGCCATTATTGGCGCCACTTTGCGTTGGGAAAATGCTAAAAATGGCACTTCAACCGATGCAAAAGGTGAATTTTCCTTGAATAAATTACCCCAAAATCACGAATTAATTGTCAGTTCAGTTGGTTATAAAACCGATACTTTGATGGTTCATTCTTTGGATTTTGTGACGGTTATGCTGAAAACTTCAAGTGCTGATTTGCAGGAAGTTGTCGTGAAAAGTGACGCAACCACGATAGACAGAATGAATCCAATTCATACCGAAATAATTACAACAAAAGCACTTGCCAAAGCCGCTTGCTGTAATCTTTCGGAGAGTTTTGAAACGAATGCTTCGGTTTCGGTGAGTTATTCGGATGCGATTACGGGGTCAAAACAGATTCAATTATTGGGACTTTCTGGAAATTATGTGCAAACCAACGTTGAAAATATTCCTTCCATTAGAGGTTTGAATACTACTTTCGGACTCAATTATTTGCCCGGAACGTGGTTAGCTTCCATTGATGTTGCCAAAGGTGCGGGTTCGGTAGTAAATGGCTATGAATCCATGACGGGAGCTTTAAATATCGAATTGGCAAAACCCGATATGGCGGAAAAATTGTATTTGAATATTTACGGAAATAGTCAGGGTAGGGGAGAAATTAACCTAAATTTAGCCAATAAAATCACTAAAAAATGGTCAGTTGGTCTACTCACACACGCCAGCACTTTGCGGACTAAATTAGACCAAAACGGTGATGGATTTTTGGATTTACCACTTTATACCCAGTTCAATGGCATCAATCGTTGGAAGTACCAATCGAATAAAATGATGGCTTCATTTGGTGTAAAAGCCCTTTATGAAGATAGAACGGGTGGACAAGTGAATTTTAATCCTGATACAAAAGCGACTTTTAGCGGATTGTACGGTTTCGGAAGTAAAACTCAACGTTACGAATTTTTCAGTAAAACGGCTAAACTTTATCAATCAAAACCTTACGAAGGTTTAGGATTGATCATCAATGGTTTATATCACGATAATGTTTCTTATTTCGGGTTTAAAAATTACGCAGGAACGGAAAAAAGCTTGTATGCAAACCTAATTTATCAGAATATTTTTGGCAATACAAATCATCAATACAAAGCGGGATTGAGCTATTTATTGGATGATTATCACGAAAAATACATTGATTCAACTTTCAAAAGAACAGAATCGGTGCCTGGGGCTTTTGTGGAATATACCGAAACAATTCCCGATAAATTGGTAGTCGTATTGGGTGGTCGAGTAGATTTTCATAACCTTTACGGAACTCGCTTTACGCCTCGGTTTCATCTAAAATACAATTTATCAACGAATACTGCGCTGCGTTTGAGTGCGGGGAAAGGTTGGAGAATGCCAAATGCCATTGCTGAAAACTTTGGAATGTTGGTAAATTCAAGACAATTATCGGTCATTGGCGTAATTAAACCAGAAGAATCTTGGAATTTTGGGGCGAGTTTGAGCAATGATTTTTATCTTTTTGGACAAAAAGGAACCTTGATTTTAGATGCCTACCGAACTGATTTTCAAAATCAGTTGATTGTAGATATGGAAAATTCCGATTTGGTGAGATTTTATAATTTAAAAGGACGTTCATTTTCTAATAGTTTTCAAGCGGAAGTTAATTATTCGCCCATCACACGCATGGATGTAAAACTGGCTTACCGAGTATTTGATGTACAAAATGATGTGCAAACTCCCACGGGCGAACTGACTTTATTACCAAAGCAATTTGTTAATCGTGACAGATTTTTAATGAATTTGGCTTATGCTACAAAATTCGATAAGTGGAAATTTGATTTTACGTGGCAATGGAATGGAAAACGAAGAATCCCAAATACCAGTGAAGGACACGTTCATTCGTTAACTTCGCCGTCGGTTTTTGCGCCCGCTTTTTCAAATATCAATGCTCAAATTACGAAGGCATTTTTTAAATGGGAAATGTACGTAGGAGGGGAGAATTTAAACAACTTTACCCAAAAAGACCCAATTCTTGGGGCAAATGACCCTTTTGGGAAAAATTTTGATGCCTCAATGGTTTGGGGACCCGTGATTGGGCGAATGGTTTATGTGGGAATGAGGTATAAAATCAAATAAATAGCTTTGAGAAATGAGCCGTGAGCAATAGTAGATAAATACAAATTAAAAATCTCA
The DNA here is from genome assembly GCF_964672035.1 of Arcicella sp. NCBI lineage: Bacteria > Pseudomonadati > Bacteroidota > Cytophagia > Cytophagales > Flectobacillaceae > Arcicella > Arcicella sp. The sequence goes on along the minus strand of NZ_CBABQS010000054.1, from coordinate 19,366 downwards.
AAGCTCATGGCCCAGAGCTTACAAAAAAATGACACAACAATTTAGTATATCGGGCATGACTTGTGAAGCCTGTGAGTATAAAATTCAACACGTTTTCTCACAAATTCCAAGCGTAAAATCGGTAATTGCCAAACATATAGATAATTCAGTGGCAATTGAAACGGATAACAAAATCAGTGAAGCGACAATTTTAGAGGTATTGAAACCTCACTTAAAATATGGTTTAATAGCTTCTCCCGAATTGCAAAATATTCCTGTAACGCAATCGTGGATAAGCCAATATTATCCTTTATTATTGATTGGGGGAATGATTACCTTGGTTAGTTTTCTGACTTCATTTCACTTGGGAATCTATGAATTGCAACATTTTCAAGTAAAAATGTTCTTGCATAATTTTATGACGGGCTTCTTTTTAGTCTTTTCATTTTTTAAATTATTAGATGTAAAAGCTTTTGCGGAAAGTTTCCAAATGTATGATTTATTGGCAGCAAAATTGCCAGTTTATGGGAAAGTTTACCCATTTATCGAATTGACTTTAGGTGTACTTTGTTTGATTCATTTTCAAACACAATGGGTTTACATCGCTGACATTGTCATTATGGGATTTGGAGCGTTGGGCGTAATTCAGAGTGTGGTGGATAAACGAAAAATCCGTTGTGCGTGTTTGGGTTCTGTATTTAATTTGCCCATGAGTACCGTAACCATTGTCGAAAATTCGTTGATGGTCTTGATTGGAATAATACTTTTACTTACATAGAACGGAAAATATTTCCGTATATTAAACATTTAAAAATCAACTTATTACAAATAAAAAATCATGAAAAACAAAATCATTTTATTCGCCCTTTTATTGGTTGCAACATTCACATTTGCAAGTCCAACCCGAACATTCAGCATCGAATATCGAACATCGAAAATAGATACACCAAAGTCACAAACGGTCAAAATCAAAACTTCTGCTATTTGTGAAATGTGCAAAGAACGCATTGAAAAGAAATTAGCATTTACCAAAGGCGTAACCGACGTTAATTTGGACGTTGAAAGTAAAGACAAAGTGGTAACGGTGATTTTTAATCCAAAGAAAACATCTTTAGAAAAAATCAAAAAGGCAATCTCAGAAGTTGGTTATGATGCCGATGAAGTAGTAGCTGAAACGGCTGGATACGATAAATTACCAGGATGTTGCAAGAAAGGAGCAAAAATGGAATAAGGAAATTAAGTAGGAAGGGAGGAATGAAAAAACGGAGCATTTTTTCTCCGTTTTTTCATTCCTCCCTTCCTGCTTTTTACCATTTCTACCTCTGAGCTAACATTCCCAAAAGCGAAGCCAACTTGTCTTTTAAATCTTTTCTATCGACGATAAAGTCAAGGAAGCCGTGTTCAAGTACGAATTCGGCACTTTGAAAACCTTTTGGAAGGTCTTTGCCAATTGTTTCACGGATTACTCTTGGGCCAGCAAAACCGATTAATGCACCCGGTTCAGAGATATTAAAATCGCCTAACATGGCATAAGAAGCCGTTACGCCACCCGTGGTTGGGTCGGTCAGAAGGGAAATGTAAGGAATTCCTGCTTCTGCTAATAAGGCCAATTTTGCCGAAGTTTTTGCCATTTGCATTAACGAAAATCCTGCTTCCATCATTCTGGCACCGCCCGATTTTGAAATCATCAAAAATGGGATTTTATGTTCTAAAGAATAATTAATTCCTCTCGCAATTTTTTCGCCCACAACCGAACCCATCGAACCGCCAATAAAAGAAAAGTCCATCGCTGAAATCACGATATCGGAACCTTCCATTTTCCCAACGGCCGTTCTGACGGCATCTTTCAAGCCCGTTTTCTTTTCAGTAGCTTTAATTCTGTCGGGATAATTTTTGGTATCGACAAAATTCAAAGGGTCGCCTGATGATAACATTGCATCAAGTTCTTTATATTTTGTTTCATCAAAAAGTAGCTCGAAATACTCTTGAGAGCCTATTTTTTCGTGATAATTACAGTTTGAACAAGTATAAGCCAATAAACGATGTTCACGAGTGTGCATTGCTTTTTTACAAGATGGACACTGATACCAAAGTCCATCGGGAGCTTCACGTTTAGATTCTGTGGGGGTCAAAATGCCCTTATCTTTTCTGGTAAACCAAGACATATTTATTTGTTTCAGGTTTTAGGGATTTTGCTTTTGGTTTTAGACTTGAAAATGTATTTCAAAACTATCATCTAAAAACAAGTCCTAACAACTAATTATTTTACAAAGATACGGTAAAATTAAAAAGGGTAAGAGATGAAAAGGAGAATATTTATAATTCGTACCTTATTCACTTCTCACCCTTTCTTCAAAATTTATAAATTCTATTTCGAATAAATTGCTTTACGCACAATTACTTCCTCGCCTGCTTGCACACGTACAAGGTAAATTCCGCCCACAAAACGTGAAAGATCAATCACTTGATTTAATTCTTTACCCACGCTTTGATACTCCATGGAAGAAACTTCTTTTCCTGATATTGTCACGACTGAAAGTGTTAAATTTCCAACGGGTTTTTCAAACTTCGCCGTCATCAAAAACTGTCCATTACTACTTGGATTGGGCGTTAATTTTAGTTCCGTTTGTTCTACTGTTGGCTCACTTGCCAAAGGAACTACTTTTACCACTGGCGTTGGATTATTGCCTTGAATATTCAAATTGTCCACGGCCCAACCCCAACCGTATCCACCAGCGTCGGCTAACATTCTGAATCGAACTAAAATTTGGTCTCCACCTTTAAAAGTACCCGATTTCAGCATATTAATTACTCTGGGTTTAAACAAAGTGGCATCTGCTACTGCCAACGAGTTTCCATTTGCATCAATACTACTATCCCATGCTTTTCTCCAGACCGTTTGTGCGTTGGCATCCCAACCATCTTGAAAGGCTACCCAAGTTTTTCCACTATCTTTTGAACCTTCCACAATTACATAATCATAAAAGTTTCGATTAATTATACCATTAGTTTGAAATGCTAATCCATCATCACCTGGTTCAACTAAGGCAATTTCGTCAAAATAAATATTGGCAGTATCGCTACGTATAATAATTGGTTTCAATAAATTAAAGGTATAATTGGTAAATTTATCGGTTGTACTTCCAGGATAATTATTTTCAGAGCCGTCGGCGTAAGGGTGGTCCGACTGCATAGATTTTGTGCCTCCGCTTAAAGATTTTGGCGAAAAACCTTTCAAAAAGAAATCTGCAGTTGGCGTACTTTCAAAGTCCGTTGTATATTTGGTTACTGCTGAGGCAATTTTCTGAACTTGAATATCATAGAATCCTGTTTTCGGAAAAATTACTTTATTTTTCAGACTACTTTTATCTTGAATAATTACCCGATAAGATATTTTCTCACCACCTTTCAAGGCTAACGGAGTAAAATCAAAAGTTCCTGTAAAAGTATTGCCCTTTCCGCCCGAAATTAATTCAATTAATGTTCCTCTTTTCAAGCCAAATGAAGGCAATGCTTTCCCATCTAATTGGTATTCAACGTAAACGGTGTCGATGCCAATATTATCGGTTGCCGTTAAATCTGGTAAAGTTATTCTTGTATCTGTTGCAAAAATAGAGGATAGATTATTGGCAAAACTCACGTCTGGTTTTGTGGTATCAGCCCCAATCCTAAATTTATAAGGAGTTGGGAAAGTAACGACTGAGTTACCAATTTTAGAAATTACAGGAATTGGTGCTTGGGCTGGCGTTACCATTTTGCGCCCAGCATTGTCTTCGGCCGTAAAATAATATGTAATTACTTTCTCTTTTCCATCCGCTGGCAATGTAAAAGTAAAGTTTCCTGCATCTCCTTTTGGCGTTAATTTTATTTCTGTTGGCGCAGTAATAACATCTCCTAAGCTATAAATTAATTTTACAGTTTCAGATTTGTAAGTTGTATCACTAAATACTTTTACATCAAAAGTCAAGGGTTTTGTTAAATCCTCAGAATCCGTAAAACGTTTGTGAATAATAGATGAACCCGCCCAACCCATTTCTCGGAAAAATGCCAAAACGATGGGGCCAGGATTATTATTAACTTCACCATTATCACCAAAAGGAGTCATGGTTGCATTGACAGTACCTGTTTTGTAGGTATTTTCATCTAAATGGCTATAACTTGATCCTGCGGCGTAGGCTCCTGGTACGTATAAACGGCCAGGCGTATTATCATTTACTTTAAGGATTTCGGGAGAATTAGTATAAAGACTTCCACCCGTTAAGGCTTTTAATAATTCAGCCGAGGGGTTTTTGAAAACATCCGTATTGAGTATTTTTTGATTCGTTAAATTCTCGACAAAATGGTCAAAAATGTAGGGAACGCCTCCACTCGTAATAATGGCTTGAGTGGCATCGGAATCGTAAGGTCTTAACGACCCAAAAAAGCCCAAACCATGCCCAATTTCGTGTAAAACGGTAGAAACTAAATCTTGACGATTCTTTGGTGGATTTCCGTCCGTTCCTAAATACCAGTTAAAATCGGCATTAAAACGAGCGACAATATCTGGATTATCACCGTTTAAATTTACATGGTTCATCTTTTCTGCCATCGCAATTGGATAATACGTAAAAGCTTTATTCGCTCCAGGAAAATCACGATAAAGCGAAGCCGCCGAGGCAGAACCCAATACGCTACGTCCTAAACTTTCCCAATTGGCAGTAATGCGAATTGGCACATCCGAAACTAAGATAGATTGCCAAATATCAACGGCTCTTTGAAAAGCCAATTGAGCATCCGCAGGAAAATCAACGTAGGTTACAATAAATTTAGAACGGTCGGCTTCTGGGCGGGCATTCTTATTGAATTTACGCAAATATTCTGCTGGCGGTGGCACGTAAGTACGAACGTAGGGTTTTGAAAAATCAGGAATAGGGCATTCTATAACGATACCAGGAATAGAATGCGTATCCAATTGTTTTTGTCCGTAGCCCACCAAGAAACTGAGCATTAAAACAGCGGAAAGGAAAAGTTTTTTCATGTAAGATGATTGTTAAACAATTGGTTGTATTTTATCAAAAGTGAATTTTAAATATATAACGTTAAATATAACGATTGGATTTTACTTCTGTGAAAAAAAATCAACAAAAAGCCTCCCCAATTTAATATTAGGAAGGCTTTTTACTAAAAAAATTTTTTGTTATTAATATCCCGGATTTTGCTGAGTGGCAATTGTTGGATTTGCTTTAATCTCACGGTCAGGAATGGGCAATAATGCTTGATTATCATTCCAGCTTGTCAAAACTTTTGCTGCTCTTCCTGTACGAACTAAATCGAAGAAATAATGACCTTCCAAGGCTAATTCCAATCTTCTTTGTAAGAAAATTTCATCTTTCAAATCTTGTCCTGCTAAAGTTGTAGCAATGGCCGTCAAGCCTGCACGTGTACGGATTTGATTAACCAAAACCAAGGCATCAGCATCTTTTCCTGTTTCGGCCAATGCTTCTGCTTTGTTCAACAATACTTCTGCATAACGGAAAACGATTGGAAAATCCGTTCCGTTGATACGGTAATATTTTAATTGAACATCATAAGAAGTTGTCAAAATACGACGAGTATCGGTTGACGAATATGCTGCCGTCAAAGTTGGCGAAGGGCGAACTTCATTTCTTCCACCCAACGAAGATGAAAACAAGAAGAAAGCCAATGAATTACTGTTGGTTGTTTCGTAGTTCAATTCCCAAATACTTTCTTTTGTATTCTGCGTAGCAAAAATGCTTTGAAATGGCGTTACTAAAGTATATTGATTTAAAGCTTGAATCTGGTTAGCTACTGCAATTACTGTTGCATAATCTTTCTGATACAAAGCCGCACGACATTTTAGCGCTAAAGCGGTTCCTTTCGTTACTCTGCCCTTACTGGAAGCTAACAAATTTGGATACGCCGCATCAATATCAGTATAAATTTGTTTATAAACTTCGGCTACGGTATTTCTTCCAACGGTCAATCCATTAAGCGATGCTGTTGGCTCAGTCACGATTGGAACACCGCCCCACCATCTCACCAAATTGAAATAAGATAAAGCTCTCATCACACGAGCTTCTGCCACAATTTGGTTTTTTTCGGCATCAGAAAAACTGCCATCTTGCACTACAGGAATAGATTTTATTACAATGTTATTTCGTAAAATCGTGTTATAAATCCGAACCCACATATTCGTGACTGAGGCATTATTGGTCTGAATAGAACGGTTAGAAATTTCCGAAAAATCTCCGAAAGTACCCGTCCAACGAAGATTTCCTCCTTGAAGATCTGGTAATAACTGATAACGAGTTCCCAAATAATCGGCTGATTGTAAACCGTTATAAGTTCCATTCATCACCGCCCTTGCCGTGGCGGCATCTTTTACATCCGTTGAAACCTGACTTTGAGGATCTTGGACAAGCACTTGTTCACAGGCACTTAGTGCTAAAACAAAAGCTGAAAATAATAATATCTTATATTTATTCATGTTCGTATAATCTTTTTGAAAATAATGATAGTTTTTAGAATCCGATATTTACCCCAAACGTATAAGTTCTTGCTTGTGGAAAAGTCAAGAAATCCGTTCCTTGTGCAGCATTGGCAGTTGTGTTAGAAGCACCCCCAATGGCTGTATTTTGGGAATTGAAAGTACTAACCTCTGGATCCATTCCTTTATAATTTGTAAAAGTCAATAGATTTTGTGCCTGTGCATAGAATCTGATTCTATCTACTTTAATTTTATTGGTCAACACTTTAGGCAGCGTATAACCAAAAATTACGTTTTTGAAACGCAAATAAGAACCATCTTCCACATAAAGATCCGATACTCTACGGTTGTTATTTGGATCACCCCAAACCGCTCTTGGAACAGTTGTATTGGTATTTGTTGGAGTCCAACGATTTAAAACTGCATCCGTTTGCCCAAAAACACTATTCATTCCTTCCGAGAAATTACGGGTATAATTCAATATCTTATTACCTGAAACAAATTGCATGAATATTTTCAAATCAAATCCTTTAAAAGTAAAATCATTGGTAAAGCTACCAAAGAATTTAGGTTGCGCAGAACCCAAAATTGTTTGGTCATTGGCATCAATTTTACCGTCTCCATTCAAGTCCACAAATTTTATATCACCTGGTCTTGTAGCAGTTGATTGATAAACCGTTCCACCATTGGTTTTTGGTAAAGCATTGGCAGCATCAATTTCTTCTTGCGTTTGGAAAATTTTATCAACTTTATATCCTCTGAATGAACCTAAAGCCTCATCTTGTGCTACCCAACTACCAAATCCAGCAGCAAATGGATTACCGAAGATTTTACGAACTTTATTTTCATTGGCTGAAATATTGAAATTAGAAGTCCATGAGAAATCCTTTGTTTTTACATTTTCAGTTGAAATTACGAATTCAAAACCTTTGTTTTCCATTTCACCAAAGTTCTGTAACGCCGTTGTGAAACCAGATGTAGCTGGGATATTGACATTCAGCAACAAATCTTTGGTATATTTTGAATAATATCCCGCTGAAAGCGTGATTCTATTTTTGAATAATCCAAGGTCAATACCAACTTCCGAAGTTGTAGTGGTTTCCCATTTCAACGTTTTGTTTTCCAATTGGTTTGGTGTTAAAGCGGCTTGCAATTGGTAAGCACTACCCGAACCTAAAAGACCACGTGAACCAAAATTTGGAATTTCTGAATTACCCGTCAAACCGTAACTACCTCTCACTTTCAAGTCACTGATTACGGTAATATCATCCATAAAACGTTCTTTATTCACACGCCATGCTCCAGAAATTGATGGGAAATATCCCCATTGATTATCCTTTCCGAAACGAGAAGAAGCATCCGCTCTGAAAACGCCTTGAATTAAGTATTTTCCTTCAAAATCATAGCCAAAACGTCCGTAATAAGAAACTAAGCCCCAAGAAGTTCCATCAGAACCTGCATCAGTTTTGGTTGCTCCTGCGGATAATTTTTTAATTGAATTTCCTGGAAAACCAGTTGCCGAGCCATATACATAATCATAAGCAGATTGCTGATAATCTGCTCCAGCGGTAACGTTGATGTTATGGATGTTATTAATTGAATGGTTATAAGAAAAATAATTACTCGTAGCCAAATTTAAATTACCGCCACTCGTAGCAATTCCTGAACCGTTTACACCAGAAGCTGCATTCAACGTATTTGGCAAAAATCTATCATCTTTGAAATTTACTTGGTCAACATTCCAAGCACTTTTAAATTTCAATCCTTTAATAATATCTACTTCTGCATTAATGCCCCCTAACAGACGTCCAAAAATAGTTTGATTATAAGGTTCAAAAGCGGCTGCAACCGGATTTTCAACCGATGATGAATTATCTTTACCATAAGCACCATTCGCAAATCTGGTAGGAACATCCGATGCCATTAAAATAGCAGCACTCAATACACCATAAATATTATTATCATTATTAATACGATTTGAATATCCGTAAGTATATCCTAAAGTTGCTCCTATTTTAATCCTTGTACTCACTTGGTTATCTACATTGATTCTACCCGTATAACGTTTATAATCTGAACCAACAATAATACCCGCTTGGTCGAAAATTGAAGCAGAAGCAAAGAAAGTTGTTTTCTCATTTCCTCCTCTTGCCGAAATGTCATATTGTCTAATTGGAGCCGTTCTGAAAATTTGGTCTTGCCAATTGGTGCTGTTAGCCTTCGTTGGGTCATTGAAAACATCTACTGTTCTAATATTTCTTGCTTTTTCTGCATCAGAATTTACATAAAACAGCTTGCTTGTAGTAGGGTCTTGGTCAGCGTAAGAATTGGGATCATTAGAAAAGAAAAAAGCCGCTGCATCCCCAGGTGTTTTCCATGAAGCCGTTCCCGTTCCAAAAGCTGGTGTCGTAAGTCCTCCTTTTGCATCAAGCACACCGTAGCGATTAATCACCATTTCTTGCAATAATTTGGTTTCTTCGATTCCTGAAATACTTTTCAAAGTAGTATTATATTTCTGTGAATTTCCCGTAGAATAGTTGAAAGTAATTTGCGTTTTTCCAGACTTTCCTTTTTTAGTGGTAATCAAAACAACGCCATTGGCGGCTCTTGAACCATAAATAGCCGAAGCTGCTGCATCTTTCAGAATATCAATTGATTCAATATCAGAAGGAGCAATATCATTCAAGGCATTAGTGGTTTGATTCCCAAAACCTAATTGTGAAAAACTGCCTGTACTAATGGGAATACCATCAACTACGTATAAAGGCTCATTGCTGGCAGTAATTGAACTTCCTCCACGCAAACGCACATTTACACCACCACCCGGTGTTCCCGAACTTGACGTTACCATTACACCCGCCGCACGGCCCTGCATCGCTTGGTCAAGACCCGTTACTGGAATATCTCTAATCGCATCACTCTTAATAGTTGAAACAGAATAAGTAGCTTTTGATTTAGCCTGTGTACCATAACCCACAATCACAACTTCATCCAAATCAGTAGCCGCTGATTTCAAAACCATGTTTAGTTCTGTTTTTGCACCAACCGTAACATCTTGTGAATTGAAACCCACAAAACTGAAAGCCAATTTTGCATTATTTGGCACACTTATTTTATAAGCACCATTTGCATCAGTAGTTACACCACGAGTGGTTCCTCTTACTGTTACACTTACACCTGGAAGTGCCGAGCCATCTTCTGAGGAAACTACCTTTCCTGAGATAACTCTGTCTTGGGCGATTATCTGAAAAATTGTGATAAACAACATTCCAATAATCGTTAGTAATCGTTTTTTCATACTTGTTTTTTTTAGTTTTTGATTGAATGAAAGTAATTTGAAAATAAATAATATAATAACAACATATCTTTAACAAAGCATAAATTTATTTGTTTCCAGAAAGTAATCTAAAATACTAAAAAAGCCCCACATTAACTAAATTATTTATAAAAAAGCCGAATAATATTTTGTCTAAATACAAAATAACAGTTCTGTATTCAATCCAGTAAATAATTTTTATCTTTGTTATCTAAAAAATATCTCAAAATCATAACTCAACAAATATAAGAATATGTCCACAGGATTAGACGCTCTTACCCAAAGAAAAATCAATGCATGGCTTTCAGGAAATTACGATGCCGATACTAAAGCCAAAATCAAAGAACTTATAGAGGATAAAAAAGAAACGGATTTAACGGATTCTTTCTATAAAGACCTCGAATTCGGAACGGGCGGAATGCGTGGCGAAATGGGCGTTGGTTCTAACCGTATGAATAAATATACCGTTGGAAGTGCTACTCAGGGTTTTGCCAATTATATAAATCAGGTCGTTGGTCTGGGCGACTCCGTGCGCTCAAGCGTTGCTATTGCGTATGATTCAAGAAATAATTCACCTTATTTTGCCAAAGTTGCTGCGGATATTTTTTCGGCAAATGGTATTAAAGTATTCTTATTCAGTGCTTTACGTCCAACACCTGAATTGTCTTTTGCCATTCGCTATTTGAAATGTCAGGGTGGTTTAGTCGTGACGGCTTCTCATAATCCACGGGAATATAATGGATACAAAGCCTATTGGAATGATGGTTCGCAAGTAGTTGCTCCGCACGATAAAAACATTGTGGCGGAAGTAAATAAAATTCAATCGGTAGATGAAATTAATTTTGTGGGAAATTCAGCATTAATTACCATGATTGGCGAAGATATTGACTTCCAATATTTAAAAACGATCGAGAACAATTGTATCAATCCCGACGTAATTGCTCGTCAGTCAGAATTACGAATTGTCTATTCATCCATTCACGGAACGGGTATTACGCTCGTGCCAAAAGCTTTGCAATTGCTTGGTTTTGAGAATGTTAGTGTAGTAGAAGCTCAAGCTGAACCCGACGGAAATTTCCCAACGGTTGTATATCCAAACCCCGAAGAAGCCGAGGCAATGTCTTTGGCCATGAATCAAGCCCAAGAATTGGATGCTGATTTAGTAATTGCCACCGATCCCGATGCCGACCGTGTGGGAGCTGCCGTGAAAAATCCAAAAGGCGAATGGGTTTTATTGAATGGTAATCAAATGGCAAGCTTGATTATTTATTACTTATTAGATGCGTGGAAAAAAGCGGGGAAATTGACGGGGAAAGAATTTGTCGCTAAAACGATTGTAACCACCAACATTATAGACAAAATGTGTGAAACACGGGGCGTTAAGTGTTATAATACGCTCACAGGTTTCAAATATATTGCGGCAGTTATTCGTGAATTGGAAGGCAAAGAGAAATTTATTGGCGGAGGGGAAGAATCTTACGGTTATTTAATCGGTGATTCCGTTCGTGATAAAGATGCCGTTGCTTCGTGTGCAATGATTGCCGAATTAACCGCTTACGCAAAAGATAACGGAAAATCATTATTCGATTTCTTAACGGAAATGTATATGGAGAATGGTTTTTATTACGAAGGTTTGATTTCATTAACCAAAAAAGGAAAAGCAGGAGCGGAGGAAATTCAACAAATGATGGTGAATTTACGAGCAAATATTCCTACAACGGTAGCGGGTTCGGAGCCAATTACGGTGTTGGATTATAATAATTTAACTTCTAAGAATCTCAAAACGGGTGAAATTACCAATATTCCAGTTGGCTTAGGGATGGAATCATCCAACGTAATTCAATTGGTTTTGGCGGATGGCACCAAAGTATCGGCTCGCCCATCAGGTACAGAACCTAAGATTAAATTTTACGTTTCAGTAAATGCTCCCTTAAATAATCCAGCAGATTTTGAAAGCGTATTGGCAAGTCTGAAAGCGAAGGTTTCAGCCATACAAGAGGATTTAGGATTGAAATAGAAAAAAGTATATTTATAGGAGATTATTGACCAAATACGAAATAAACACGACCGCTTACTAAGTTTAGGCTTGTCGTAATTGTAAAATGTATTTAATTTGTGACGTTAGATATTCTCGAAGATTAATAAAATAATCATCAATTCTGATTATCACTGAATCAATTTTCAACCTTTAATTTTTTGTAAAATGAAAAAATTACTAACTTTTTCTTTCCTTTTAGCAATATTGCTTACCACTTCTTTCAGCGGCTATTCTCAGGCTTATAAGAATGGTGATAAATTGTTGAACCTTGGTATAGGTATAAACTCGTACTATAGTACTGGTTTGCCTTTAGGAGCTTCATTTGAAGTAGGAATAACTGATGCGATTAGCGTTGGTGGACAGGCTGACTATGCTTCAGGTAATTATGGCTCAGGTCTTGGATTTACATCGTTATATATTGGAGCCAGAGGTTCATACCATTTTAATGAGTTGTTAAAAGTAACCAATGATAAACTTGATATTTATGGTGGTTTAGGTTTGGGATATCGCTCTTTTAGTTGGAAAGATAGTTATAATGGTTCTGGATATAGCTATGGCAATGGTTTAGCCATTAATTTATTTGCTGGTGGTAAATATTATTTTTCTGATAAGATAGCGGGGGTTGTAGAATTAGGAAGTACAGGTTTATCAAATGCTCGAATAGGTGTTGCCTTCAAATTCTAAAATTATTATTTATTCGTTTATTAAAAAATGGTCAGACAAATAAAATTGTCTGACCATTTTTTAATAAAAAGTTTCTCTTTCTTTTCCATCTTCAAAAAACTAAATTTGTCTAAATTTATTATTTCAAATTATGTTTAGCAAAATCAACACCTTTGGCTTAGGAGTTATTATTACTGTTTTTTCATCCGCCTTCATGCTTTCAACTAATCTTAAAAAAATTAGTGTATTAATGATTTCTCGCTCGGTACGGGCAGGAAAAACGATGACTGTCAAAGCGGATATATGTTATCAGTTGGGTGGCGGAAAAATGATCAGTCATTACACTCAGCCCTTCAATCAATACATTGTTAATACTGCCAAGGGAGAAGTCAGCATATATGACCCACTCAAAAATACAGTTATTCAACAAGTGAATTACCTTTTTAGCACAGAAACGACCCAATTTTTCTACTTTCTGAGTAATCAAAAAGCAGATTTAGGTTTGAGAGCAATGGGTTTTATTAATAAGAATACAAAGTTTGAAAAAAACTTAATGATAAGTACTTGGTCTGCACCGGCACGATTGGCAAAAGAAGTGCAACTCGTAGAGTTAGTTCATAATGGCGCAAATCCTATTTATACCAAATATATTGGTGGAAATGGACAGGTAATCAAGAAAATATATTACTACAATTATCAAAATATGGGAGGAACAGATTTTCCGCTGGCAGTTACACAAATTGATTATTTTTCAGCCAAAGATTCTGTTATTATCAAAACTTCCTATTCAGATATACAAACAAACGAAGCCGTTGATGCCAAATTATCAAATTTTACGATTCCTACTAATGCCAAAATACTCAAATAAATACGTCAAAAGTCTCTTTTGGATAAGTTTCTGTATAATTTTCTCATACGAAGGGAAATCACAAAGTTTAAGTATGAACTTAAATTATTTGCATAAAAGAGACAGTACAATCACCGTGATTACGACCGAAAGCAAGCCCAATATTTTAAAAATAAGCAATCCTCTTTCAATCATTATAAATGGTTCTTTGAAAATGTATCAGAAAGTTATATCTCCTCAATTTTCTGCAAACTGCTTGTATGAGTTGTCATGTTCCAGATTTAGCCAATCAGCCATTCAAGAATACGGAGCCATTAAAGGTTTAGCCTTAACTGCGGATAGATTAGCAAGATGCAATCGTATCAGTGCCACTACCATTAATCCTTTCAGAATAAATCAACAAGGCAAGGTGATAGATTCACCTAAGATGTATAAAATAAAACAATGAGTTTTCATAACACAGCCCTAAAGTATCGCATTCGAGGATTGGGTATTTTATTATTCATTTTATTTCCCCTTTCAGGTTTTACACAAGTCAAAAGAGATAGTCTATTTTTACAATATCTGATAGACAAAGACCAACAAAGAGACATCATTACTCTTTTATCTGAATTCCAAAAGAAATACCAAGATTCAACCCAACATTTGCTTGAATTGCCTTATTGGAAAGGCATGGCCTATTATTCCCTCAGAAATCTTGACTCATCTGCCCATTATTTCTCTAAAGTGCATCCTAACAGTACAAATTATAATAAGTCATTGTTTTGGGCGGGGATTTCGTACAGTTATCTTCAACAAACACAGGAGGCTTACACAACAATTTTATCTGTCAATACAAACGATAGTATTGGGATAGCTACAAAAATATTCGAGTTAGCGGGCATTGCGTTATTACGAAGGAATTTTAAAGATTATGATTCTTTAAGCCACCATTTTTCGACACAATATTATCCATTACAAAAACAACAAAATAATTTTAATGATTATCAAGAAATGATTCGGCAACAACAACGAAAGTCTCCTTTCAAAGCGGCCTTGCTATCAGCAATATTGCCAGGGTCAGGAAAAATATATGTTGGAAAACAATTAGGACAAGGTATTTCAACTTTTATTCAAAATGCTATCTTAGGGTTGCAAGCATACGAAGGGTATCGTAAGGACGGTCCTGCAAGTCCTCGGTTTATCATTTTTGGAAGTTTATTTACCTTATTTTACATAGGAAATATTTGGGGAAGCGCTGTGAGTGTAGGCGTGAAAAGACAAGAGTTTAACGATAAAATAAATGAACAAATTTTGTTTGATATGCATATTCCTTTGCGTACAATTTTTAACTAAATCTTTTGCACAAAATTTTCGTGAAGGAGATAGCTTATTTAGGGCAGCACAACACGATGCTTCTTTGTTAGCCTATGAAAGAGCCTATTATGAAATAACAGAATTTCCTGATAGTTCATGGACTGCTGAGGCTATTCAAAAGGCCCAAAATGCTTGTTTGCTTAGAAAAATTTATTGCTTGAAAGCCATAGGAAAATTTGAAGAAGCAAGTAAAATTGCTTTAAGATTTGACTTGAACAAATTACCTGATTCAAGCCAGTATGTACTTCGTAATGAAATGATTGTTTGTTATTTTTTAGCGGGTTCATACGAAGATGTGATTAGCCAAATTGAACAATTGCAGTTTTTTGTTAAAGATTCAACGTTAAAATACCAGAGTGATATTTGGAAAATTATGGCATTAACTCATCTAAGACGTTATGCCGAAGGAAAACAAAGCTTCAAGGGGTACGTATCAAGAAGAAAACTCTGTGTTAATGTTGATTCCGTATTTGCTTTTGCAGACAAAAATCGTTTCAAAAATGTAAAAAAAGCGGAAGCTCTGGCTACTTTTCTACCAGGAGTAGGAATGATGTATGTCGGAAACACCACAGAAGGTTTAATCTCATTAGGACTACAACTCGGAACTTTAGGTTTTGCAGGCTATAGTTTCTGGAAGGGATATTATTTGTCAGGTTTTTTGACGGGGTTTGGGCTGTTTCAGTCTTTTTATTTTGGAGGAATAAGGCGGACGGAACTTTTGGCAAACAAGAAGAATCAATATTTAGAAGATGATAATTCACGACAAATAACAAATATATTATTAAAACTTGAACAATAAAAAAAGTCCAAGAATGACATCTTGGACTTTTTAAGATTGAAATGATTATTTACCACTCCACATAAAGAATTTAGGATTATCTTCGTATTTACTAATACCTTCTTTGTTAATTAAAGCAATTAATAAGACTACCCAGTCAACTGTAGCCACGATACCACATCCACCCAAAGTTAGGATATAACCAACACCTGTCAAGGTAGCAGTTCCCATATAAAAACGGTGAACACCTATAAAACCAAGAAACCAAGATAAGACAAATGCAACAGTCGCATCCTTGCCACTTACGGTAGCCGTTGGTAAATTGTTTGTCATAGCCGCTAATACATTGGTAGAAGAAGTTGTTACATCCATCGATGTAATCAAACTTGCTACTTGAACACCACTATTAAGTGTTGTTTCAACTGTAGCATCATCAATAACGTATTCTGACGTAGAGGCAAATGATTTTGCACATACCGACATAAATAACATAGAAGATAAAATGATAGTTTTTTTCATAAGAATTCAAGGAATTTGAATGTGATTATTTTTTTTAGACTGGATGCAATTTAAGCGTATTTTAAAGGAAATACTATTGAATTGTGGAAATTCATTTTTATATATTTCCCACCTATTCTATTACGCTTGATTTCCATTAAATTTGTATTCTAAATTTTAAACAGATTCCGTATATTATGAGATATAGAAATGTTTACCAAAGTTTTTCTTTATTCTTAACACTTGTCTTAGCGATGAGTTGTAGTAAAAAAAACGAAGAAATAGCCCCTTCAACTTCCACCCTAATGGGCAAATGGAAACACAAAGAAAGTGTCGGAAAATTGACTTTTACTTCCAATGGAAAAACAAAAATTGTAGATTTGAATGATACCAATGATGGTTCTGTCATTGAATTCAAATCGGATGGAAATGCTATTTTTGAAGGAGAAGCCGTGAAATATACCATTACGGGAAAAGCCGTTGTGCTTAATTATGGTACAGGTAAACCAACGATTGATTTCACAGTTTCTAAACTTACCTCTGCTGAAATGACCACGTCTTATACCTTAGACCAATGTTTTAAATATATAGAAAGATACTACGACACCACTGACCCCGATATCAGAGAATTGATTAAAAATAAAGCTACCGCCACATTGACTGAATATACGGTAACTTATAGCAAATAATAAAAATAGGTCAGATAATCTTTAAATTATCTGACCTATTTTTTATGCTTCAACTGCTGTTTTAAACTCCGAAGTAAAGTGAAATTGAATACCTGGATTATTCTGGATATTCATTCTCAAAATCCAATCAGATTCTGCCAAGAACACGTAGTTTTCATCTTTATCTTGCGCAATATTTTGTCCTTTCAGACGAACAAATTCCGCTAATTTCTTTGGGTCTTCCGAGGTAATCCAACAAGCTTTTGCAATATCACGGTGGTCGAAACGACATTTTGCACCGTATTCATGTTCCAAACGATACTGAATTACTTCGTATTGTAGTTCCCCAACGGTTCCCACAATTTTACGATTTCCCAATTGTGGTTGTAAGAATAACTGAGCCACTCCTTCATCTGTCAATTGCATAATTCCTTTCTCCAATTGCTTAGATTTCATCGGGTCGAGGTTCATTAATTCCTTAAAAATCTCAGGAGAAAAACTTGGAATTCCTTGATATTGGAGAACTTCGCCCTCCGTCATCGTATCGCCAATTTTGAAATTACCAGTATCATACAAACCAACCACATCGCCGGGGAAACCTTCTTCGATAACCTCTTTATCTTGAGCCATAAAAGTATAGGGATTATTAAAACGAAGATTTTTATCGAGACGAACGTGTTTGTAAAATTTATTACGCTCAAAAGTCCCCGAACAAACCCGCATAAAAGCAATTCTATCACGATGTTTAGGGTCAAGATTAGCGTGGATCTTAAAGACAAATCCGGTGAATTTTTTTTCCATTGGCTCAACAACTCGTACATCCGTTTGGCGTGGTTGCGTACTTGGAGCAATTTCCGTGAAAGTATCCAACAACTCCTGCACGCCAAAATTATTCACCGCCGAACCGAAGAAAACGGGCGCAATTTCACCCGAAAGATAGGTTTCACGGTCAAAATCACCGTAAACACCTTCAATCAACTCAACGTCTTCACGTAATTGGTCTGCATCTTTTTTGCCTACTTTTTTATCTAATTCTTCCGACCAAATATCAACCGCTAAAACCTCTTTTTCAATTCGGGTTTTATTGGCACTAAACAAGTTTAAAGACTTTTCGTAAAGATTATAAACCCCTTTAAAATTCGCTCCGATATTAATTGGCCAAGTCAATGGACGAACTTTAATTCCTAATTTCTGTTCTAATTCATCCAATAAATCGAAGGCATAACGACCTTCTCTATCCATTTTATTGATAAAAATAATCACGGGCGTATTTCTCATCCGACATACTTCCATCAATTTTTCGGTTTGTTCCTCAACGCCTTTCACACAGTCAATTACTAAGATTACTGAATCTACGGCCGTTAAAGTACGGTAAGTGTCTTCCGCAAAATCCTTGTGACCTGGTGTATCCAAGATGTTGATTTTGAGGTTATTATATTCAAAGGTCATTACCGAAGTTGCCACTGAGATACCTCTTTGGCGTTCAATTTCCATGAAATCGGAAGTTGCCCCTTTTTTGATTTTATTAGATTTCACCGCTCCCGCCGTCTGGATTGCCCCCCCAAAAAGTAGGAGTTTTTCCGTAAGCGTAGTTTTGCCCGCATCGGGGTGAGAGATAATTCCGAATGTACGGCGTTTGTGTATTTCTTCTTGAATAGTCATTTTAAAATAATCCTTAATGGGAATTGAGGTGCAAAATTACGGATAAAAAGGTGAAATTTGTAAAAAAATAAAATAGTATGCTTGCATAACATTTTAAAAAAATACTACCTTTACATTCATAATTATCTTCTTTAAAACCGTTAAAGGCTGAATGCCAAAAGCCGACAGCCGAAAGCCAAAAACAATGAACCGTTCAATTAGAAAAGTAGCCGTACTTGGCTCAGGAATTATGGGAAGCCGTATTGCTTGCCATTTTGCTAATATTGGCGTGGAGGTCTTGCTTTTGGACATCGTTCCGAGAGAACCCAACGATGCCGAAAAAGCCAAAGGACTAACCACCGAACACCCTGCGGTGCGTAACCGTATCGTGAACGAAGCGTTCCAAAACACCCTCAAATCTAATCCTGCGGCATTGTATTCGCCTTCTTTTGCGAACCGTGTCAAGTTGGGAAATTTTGACGATAATCTCGCCGAAATTAAAAATTATGATTGGGTAATTGAGGTAATCGTGGAGAATCTTGCCATCAAACAATCGCTTTACGAAAAAGTGGATGCTTTGCGTAAAACGGGAACGTTAGTAACCTCAAATACGTCGGGAATTCCGATTCATTTGATGGCAGAAGGTCGTTCTGAGGACTTTCAGAAGCATTTTTGTGGAAGTCACTTCTTCAATCCTCCAAGATATTTGAAATTGTTGGAAATCATCCCAACGCCTGCCACTGACCCTGCGGTTACGGATTTCTTGATGCACTACGGCGACCGTTTCTTAGGTAAAACCACCGTTTTTTGTAAAGACACTCCCGCATTTATTGCCAACCGTGTCGGAATTTATTCAATGATGAAAACCATGAAAGTGGTCGAAGAATTGGGTTTGACGGTGGAAGAAGTCGATAAATTGACTTCCGTAGTGGTTGGTCGTCCGAAATCTGGCACATTCCGTTTGTCGGACGTGGTAGGTTTGGATACCACTATCAACGTATCGAATAATCTTTACGCAGGATTGACCAACGATGAGTCGAAAGACACTTTTATGATTCCTGAAATGATGAAAAAATTACAGGAAAATAAATGGTT
>NZ_CBABQS010000053.1:0-34698 GCF_964672035.1 Arcicella sp. | reverse complement strand
AAAGGGTTGGAAAATTTAGGGATTCGAGCGTTTTTAGATACAATTTTGAAGAATAAAGTTCTTACGATCGCTCAAACGTGATTTTATCTGAGTTGATAAATTCCACGGAAGTCGTGGTGAAACTCGCACTTTTCTTTAGTTGCAACCACTAATCCCAAAAGTCTTTGAGATTTCATCAACATTTTTACCAGAATTCAGCATCCTGAGTATCTCTTCTTTGAAATCAGGCTCGTAATGTGCGTGCGATTTCTTGGTTTTTTTACGTCCATTTTCTGCATTTTCTATGCAAAAAAGTGTGCCGTTTTTTTGAACCACCTCAGAGCATGGGTGTAAAGTTTTTTAGTTGCACACAAAAAAATCCTGAAAAAAATATTTTTTTCAGGATTTTTTATTCCTACATGTCTCTTACAGTTAAATGCAAGTAAAGTTTAATTTTAACATTAAATAATACAAAAATTTGAATATCGAAGAACACAAAGATAATAAAACAAATAGGTACGAGAAGGACAACCATCTTGAAATTCATATTTGGGATGCCTTCAAATCAGGCGATAGACTTGCTTTTGAACAATTATTAAACAACTATTATCCAAAATTATTAAATTATGGAGCTCGATTAGTAAGTAATCGTGATTTTGCACAGGATTGTCTCCAAGATTTATTTATTGACTTATGGAACCGTCGTGAGAATCTTAATTTACCACAATCCATACACGCATACCTTGCCACTTCTTACAGGAGACGTCTCTTTCAAGAAAAAGAGCGAAGCTTCTGGAATAAAAAAGTGTCAGACCTTGAGGATGACTATGAGATTGAAGTGCAGTTTAACATTGAGTCATATTTAATTCATAACGAAATAGAACATGAGACACTTTTGAAATTGAAACACCATCTAAGTACCCTTACCAAGCGACAAAGAGAGGTATTATATCTTAGATTTTTTCAAGAATTAGAATACGATCAGATTTCAGAAATCATGTCAATCAACCAACATTCAGCGATCAATTTAGTGTACGAAGCCTTAAAATTTTTACGTAAAAACTGGGTGATGATTATCTGTCTTTCATTTTTAGAAATGATAAAATAAGCTATGAATAAATTTGAAAATTATCAAGTAGAGGATTTTATACAAGACGTTTTTTTTAGAAAATGGGTTTTGGGGAAATTATCCAAAGAAAATCATTTTTGGGAAAATTGGTTGAATAAATTTCCAGAAAAAAGAACTCTTGTAGAAGAGGCCAAATCATTGGTGGTTGCTTCTCAAATAGTAGATATTGAAATTCCTAAACAAATGGTAGATCAAGGTATTCAAAATATTTTAATGAATACGATGTCCCCAAAGTATATGATTAGAAAAATCAGTTGGTTGAAAATGGCAGCCATATTTTTTTTGGTTATGTCAATTAGCATCTTTGTAGGGAATAGGATAAACTTTTGGAAAAAAGATTTATCAAAAAATCTCCATTCTAAGCCTACCGAAACTCAAAATAACGGAAATCAGCCCTTAGTTCTACAATTGAGTGATGGTAGTACAGTTACCTTAAAAAAAGGGAGTAACCTAATGATAGCTTCTGATTTTGGGCTACAGAATAGAACTGTTTATCTAACAGGCGAAGCATTTTTTGAGGTCAAGAAGGATTCAAAACACCCATTTTTAGTGTATGCAGGAGGTATTGTTACAAAAGTATTAGGAACCAGCTTCAACATTCGAGCATATAAAAGTGAATCAAAAACTTTAGTAGCCGTTAGGACAGGCAGGGTAACAGTCTATCAACAAAAAAGAACAGGCACATCAAATGAATCTCATCCTGAACAAATGCTGATAACTCCAAATCAACAAATAGTTTTTGAGAAAAAGATAGAAAAGTTGCTTAAAACTTTAGTACCAAGACCAGTACTTCTCTACAATAATCCGAGTATCGAAAAAATTAATTATGATGAAATACCCATTTCAAAAGTTTTGATTGAACTCGAACAGGCATACGGAGTTAAAATTGTTTTTGATAATGATTTACTGGCAAAGTGTAACTTAACCGCTGTTTTTAACGAAAGTCAATCACTATATGATAAAATCGGGATTCTATGCGAAACGATTCATGCTCGTTATGAAATAGTGGATGGTCAAATAGTAATTTACGCAGCTGGTTGTAGGTAATAAAATATCTTAAATACCAAAACCAGTGATTAGAATTAGTGTGCTACTCTCAAACTTTTAGTGGATATTTTAAACCAATCTGAATCTGGCTGACCATTAACTAATGGCGATATTCAATGAGGTTTTATCCCAATGTTTTATTATTGCGTATTTTAAACTATCCAAAACAGTCTAAAAAATGAAAAGAAAACTACTAATCAACAATTTTTTCTTGAAATTTATGAGTGTATCCCTCTCTCAGTTATTTCTTGTAATGTTTTGCGTTGGCATGGTTTCAGCGAAGGGTATAAATGCTCAGGATTTACTCGAAAAACGAATTTCGATTCGGTTGCAAGATAAGTCTGTCAAGACTATTCTTACGCAAATTGAAGCTGAAACGGATCTAAAATTTGTCTATAGTTCCACCGCAATCGAAGTTCAACAAAGAGCGACCATAAACATGCAAAATAAGCCTTTAAAAGATGTTTTAGACGCTTTTTTAACGCCGTTACAGATTAATTATAGACTATCTGGTAGTACCATAATACTTAACAGAAATCAAGTGATAGAAAGTGTTAATGGAAAAAAGTCTATTACCCTCCAAAACGAGTCAGAACTGGCTGATATTGTCATTAAGGGTAAAATAACAGATGCTGAAAATAGCGAACCAATCCCAGGAGTAAACGTTTCGGTAAAAGGTACCACCCGTGGAACGTCGACAAACAACAAAGGTGAATATACAATTGCCGTTCCAGATTCAAAATCAACTTTACTTTTTAGTTTTGTTGGCTACACCGTGCAAGAAATGCAGGTAGGTAATAAAACCACGATCAATATTTCCTTAAAAAATGACCTTAAAGCATTAGACGAAGTCGTTGTAGTGGGCTATGGCACACAAAAGAAAGGCGATATCACTGGAGCAGTTTCAAAGTATAAAAATGATAAACTTGACGAAGCGCCAGTTTCCAACCTTGACCAAGCACTTCAAGGCAAAATTGCAGGTGTTCAGATTCAAAATACATCTCCTAATGCAGGTTCAACGCCAACGATTAGAATACGGGGTTTAAGCTCTGTTAATGCAGGAGCTAATCCATTGGTGGTAGTAGATGGTCACCCTGTTCCAGATGGTTTGTCATTCGTAAATATGTCGGATGTGGAGTCTGTTGAAGTTTTAAAAGATGCAGCATCAGCAGCCATCTACGGTTCTCGTGGAGCGAGTGGAGTTATTCTTATTACTACAAAAAGTGGTAGTTCTGTAAAACCAAAATATAGTTTTAAGTATTCCACGGGTATTAAATCTGCATACAAAGTGTACCCTATTATGACTACATCACAGTATGTGAAGCGTCTTTTTGATGAGGCAGCCATTAGGGCTACAGACCCTGCCATTGCTGCAAAAGACCTCATAATTGGTGATATAGATAGAGCAGCTTATGTGATTGAAAATACTTTGACGGGAGGAGCAACTGATTGGCAGAAAGCAGCTCTCCGAGATGCCAATGTTAAAAATATTCAATTAGGTGTTTCGGGAGGAACTAAAGATTTACAATATTATATTTCTGGTGGTTATCAAAATGATCAAGGCATGACCTTTCATAGTGAATATGAGAAAATTAATATGTTGGCAAAAATTGATGCCAAATTGAGTAATCGGGTAAAAATCTCATTTAATATAAATCCTTCAGTAACCAAGCGAGAAACACCTTCATCAGATTTTCAAGATTTTGCTCGGTGGCGGTCATTTCATCCAATATATTTAAATGAACAAACTGCTGAATTTGTAAGAGGTAATCCCCTTTACCCAACTGTAAAAGCAGGTGATTATGCTCAAGCTCGATATTTTAGTGGAAGGCAATATTCTGGACTGATGCCTGATGGTAGCACTTGGACCAGTGCATCAACAGTTGACCCTTTTGCTACAAATAATCAACAGCCAAAATCTGTATTGGAAACAAGGTCAATTAGTTCAGATAATTATAGAGTTATGGCTTCAGGTGATATGACCGTAAATATCTTGCCTGGGCTTGATTTTAAAACACTTGCAAGTGGCTATGTGAGTTTAACAAAAGGACTTGATTTCTCAAAAAGAGATAATAATAAAGCTGGAGATGTAAACAAAGGAGTTTATACCACTCAACTATATGTTGACTTGTTATCTGAAAATACGTTCAATTACAAAAAACAATTAAAAGACCACTCTGTTGGTGTTTTGGCTGGCTTTACCGCTCAAACCACCAATGTTACAAATGAAAAAATAACTGGTTTAGACTATCCGAGTGATGACATTACTACACTAAATACTGCATTATCAATAGATAAGGCTAATTCATTTAATAACAGAAATAGCATAGGTTTGCTTTCATATTTGGGTCGACTGACCTACGGCTACAAGAGCAAATACCTAATGTCCGCAAGTTTTCGAGCCGATGGTAGCTCATATTTTGCACTTGGGAAAAAGTGGGGATATTTCCCATCACTTTCAGTCGGTTGGGTTGCAAGTGAAGAAAGTTTTCTTAAAAATATTAATTGGTTAGGCCAATTAAAGTTTAGAGGGAGCTATGGCGTTACGGGAAATAATAGAATCGTTGACTTTGCATTCGTTGATTTACTCTATAACGCTAATTACCCTTTGGGGACTGGCAACGGAACCACAACAGTAGGTCAAGTTCCATCCTTAGATATATTATCAAACCCAAACATTACATGGGAACAAACCAATCAATTTAACGCTGGATTAGATATTGCGCTATTCAAAAATGCGGTTACAATTGCACTGGACGTTTACCAATCAAGAACCGATAGATTGTTATTAAGACAGGCAGCTTTAGGGTTTACTGGTGTACCCCAAACCTGGAATAATGTAGGTAGTCTTCAAAATAGTGGCGTTGAGTTTGAAATTACGAGTAATAACTTGAAAACTAAAGACTTCAAGTGGACAACTTCTGCTAACATTTCACATAATGAAAACAAAGTACTTGAGCTTGGAGCTGAGTCCCAACTTTTAAATCAAGGAGAACGAACTGAATTATACATGAACAAAGTTGGTGCGCCACTTGTACAATTCTATGGCTATAAAACAAATGGTGTTTGGATATCGCAAGCAGAAATTGAAGCGGCAAAACTTACAAGTTCTTTGAGTAGTATTTTTGCACCTGGCGGATTGAAAGTAGTTGATATAAATGGTGATGGCAAATTGGATGCAAATGACAGGACAGTCATTGGAAATCCTTACCCCGATTTTATTTGGGGTATAACAAATACCTTAAAATACAGAGGCTTTGACCTCAACTTTATGGTTCAGGGTTCACAGGGAGGGCAATTAATAAATGGAGACCCTAACTATGCTGAAATTAAAAGAAGTGGTTTAAATTATAATACCGCTAATAAATGGCTTAGCCCACTGAACCCCGGTGATGGTAAAACTCCATATTATACTACAGGATTTAACTGGATGTTAACAGATTACGTGGTTGAAGATGCCTCCTATTATGCTCTTAGAGAATTAGGAATGGGTTATATGCTTCCATCAAAATGGATAAAAGCCGCTAAGCTAAGTGGTGTTCGTTTTTATTTCACTGCTCAAAATTTATTTTTTCATACAGCAGCTAATTATAGAGGGCTTAATCCAGAAGCAAGATTTTCAATTGGCCCTTATAACACGCCTCTCGTGGATGGTTATCAAAGAGGTGCTTATCCAATGAATAAGACATTTAGAATTGGCGTTGATTTGAATTTTTAACTATTTGAATTACAAAAAAATGAAATACATAAAATATACAATAATAATAATTTGTTTAGGGTTATTCGCTTGTGAAAAGGTTATAGACCTTTACCCACAATCCAACTTAAACACTGGTACATACTATTCTAACTTGACCGAATTAAAGGCAGGTCTAACGGGATGTTATAATGGACTTCAAAGTCCAATGACTTATGAATGGGAACTCACCGAATTAAGAAGTGATAATGCAAAGCAAGGGAGTCCAGGTAGCCAAAGTTCACCGAATAGAGATTTGAGTGACTTGGATATGTACATTCCAGGAACCATACATGGAGATATGTATTCATACTGGCTTGCAACGTATAATAACATACGAAATGCAAATATCATCTTGGAGCGACTTGGTGTTGTTTATAATCCTACAGCGGGAACCATTACTTTAAACAAGATTAATATTCCCATTTCAGATGCAGACCGCCAACAACTTGCAGGTGAAGCACTTTTTATTAGGGGATATCACTATTTTAATTTGGTTCGCCTTTTTGGTGGTGTTTTCCTTATCCATACACCTGTTTCTGCTGCTGAAGCAAAAACCATTAATCGTTCGTCAGTTACAGATATTTATAAATTGATAGAAGTTGATTTGAAATCATCAAGCTCTTATTTAAGTCCATTGAAGTTAAGTCAGATTGTTACTTCCGATTTAGGCAGAGCTACAAGTTGGGCTTCTAAGGCTTTGTTATCAAAGGTGTATTTAACATTAAATAGAAAATCCGAAGCTACGATATTATTACAAGATGTGGTAGCCAATAGTGGATATTCTTTATTAAAAAACTATGCAGATGTCTTTTCAATTACAAATGAAATGAACTCTGAAATCCTGTTTACAGTTCGTTACAAGGCAGGTGGGTTAGGTTTAGGCTCGAGATTTGGCAATGATTTCGGTCCACTAAGCAGTGGATCTTCCGTAATCAATGGCTCTGGACTTGGTTTAAATGCGCCAACCTTTGAGTTAGACTCAGCTTTTAATGCCAAGGATTTACGCAAAGCCGTGGCTATAAGTAGCTTTGGAACCGGAACTGCTACAAGAAAATATGTAAAAAAATACTTAACACAAGTAGTTTTGGCAAATGATGGGGAGAGTGACTGGCCCATCTTACGCTATGCAGACGTATTATTAATGTTAGCTGAAGCACAAGGAAATTCTTCAGCAAGTATTGATTTAATTAACCAAGTGAGAACACGAGCCGGATTGACAGCCTACGCACCCCCGCTAACAACGGCTCAATTTGAACTGGCTTTATCAAATGAAAGACGATTTGAATTTGTGTTTGAAAATCAGCGATTCTTTGATTTAGTTCGCTTTAATACAACCCTTTTAACTGTAAAAGCTGACCAAGTTCTCAAAAATAATTTTGCTAAAGAATATGCGAGTCATTATGCCTTATACCCTGCACCAGTATTAACGCTTGCACAATTACAAGGCAATGTATCACCAGAGAGACTTTTGTTACCAATTCCTCAACACGAAATTGATACAAACCCCAATTTAACTATTCCACAAAATCCTGGATATTAATAGAAATTAGAGCTATAGTTGCTGTTTTATTTGAATTAAAGATATATTTTTTGGTTAGATATTCGCAATAAATAAATTTTGACACTATAAAATGTAACTTATTCATATTCTGATCCGTACAAGTATTTATATAAGAAAAGCACATGCACGTTAATGATTTAATATCCAATAATTTTTTTAAAAAGTGAATTTTATAAATCAAGTGATGATAAGAAATACAATTATATATTTAGGCTTAATTCTTGTACTAAACACAAGTCTTTTTGCCCAACAAAAAAACAAGAGCAATGTGCTTTTTATTGCAGTTGATGATTTTAAGCCAATCGCAGGTTGTTATGGAAATACGCAAATAAAGACTCCAAATATTGACCGTCTGGCAAAAATGGGAACTGTTTTTATGAGCAATTATTGTCAGCAAGCGGTTTGTGGTCCTACACGTGCGAGTTTGATGACAGGTAAACGACCCGATTACACCAAGATTTGGGACTTAAAAACCCAAATGCGGGACATCAACCCCGACATTTTTACACTTCCTCAATATCTCATTACACAAGGTTATGCTACTTCGGGGGTGGGTAAAATTTTCCATCCTTCAAGTGCTATAAAGAAAGTAGATCCTGTGTCGTGGAGTGTGCCTTACCTTACGGAGTCTGCAAGTGACTACGCCAATGGTTTGGGCAAACCCGCCAACAGCCAATACCAAAAGGCTGAAACAAAGGCTATATTCGATAAAAAAGCTCAAATACAAAAAAATGATGATGGAGATGATGAAAATCCGACCAGTAGAAAAGGCCCTTCATCTGAAAATATTGATGTACCAGACAATGCTTATGATGATGGGGTAGATGCAATTTTGGCAAAACAACAATTGATAAAATTTTCAAAAAACACGCAACCTTACTTTATGGCCGTTGGTTTTCATAAACCACATTTACCATTTGTTGCCCCTAAAAAATACTGGGATTTGTACAAAGATGCAGATATGCCTTTGGCTAATTTTCAGGAACATTCAAAAAATGGCGTTGAAATCGCCTATCATCGCTCGGGAGAACTAAGAAATTATACAGATATTCCAGCCTTTGCTACTTACAATGAAGAGGGCGGTCTTCATGTAAATCTCAAAGAAGAAAAGCAAAAGGAGCTAATTCATGGCTATTATGCCGCAGTTTCGTATATGGATGCTCAAGTGGGAATTCTTTTGAATACTCTTGACTCTTTGGGTACTTTAAACAATACCGTTGTTGTGCTGTGGGGTGACCACGGTTGGCATTTAGGCGACCATGATTTATGGGAAAAACACACCAATTTTGAGCAAGCCACCAGAGCACCTCTCATTATTGCCGCACCAGGAATAAAACCAGGCAAAACAAATTCTCAGACTGAGCATTTAGATATTTTTCCAACGATATGTGATTTGGCAGGTACGCCAATTCCTCCTTTTTTAGATGGTAAAAGTTTAAAGCCAATTTTGGTAAATAATAAAGCGAAAGTGAAAGAGTTTTCGATAAGTCAATATCCTCGAAAATTGAAAAAAGAAGAGCAGAAAAATTTGGGCTATGCCACGAATAAATTGATGGGCTATGCCATGCGAACTGAAAAATATAGGTACGTGATTTGGATGAGTGATTTTACCAGCAAAGAGCCATTTTCACCTCAAAAAGTGTATGCTTCCGAACTCTACGATTACGAAAAAGATCCATTAGAGAAAGTAAACGTTGTGAAGGATAAAAAATATGCTATCATTGAAAAAGATTTGAATATTAAAATGTTAGCTTTCTTCAAAAATCAAGAAAAAAAGGATTTGTAATATTGTTTCAATCGAGAATTCAAAGAAGGGGAAAGAAAATGAAAAAAAGATGTTTTTTGTACATAAGTTTTGGACTAACATTTCTAAACTTATTATCCATTTCTTCTTACGGTACAACCATTAATGTTAGCTCAATTCCAGCACTTCAAACTGCTATTAACAATGCTGTGGCTGGTGATATTTTGGTACTCGCAGATGGAACTTACTTAAACAACGTCTTAAATATCGGCAAAGGTAATATAACAATAAAAGCAGCAAGTTTAGGAGGAGTATTTCTGAACGGCACAAATGATATAAATATCACCGGTAATTATGTTACGTTTAGTGGTTTTCAATTTACTGCTGGCGATATTGGTTTGAGTTACCTAATCGAAATGTCGGGTAGCAATAATAGTCTGACTCATTTAAATTTTAACGGATATTACGCCAAAAAATACATTGAAATCAAGGGCGGTACACAATTTAATGAAATATCCTATTGTAATATAGAAAAGAAACCCTTGAAAGCTGAGCTTGGTTGTACCATTCAGATTTCTACTTCACCAACAATTCCTGGCTATCATAAAATCAGGTATTGCTCTTTTCAAAATTTTGAGGGAATTGGTGGAGATAATGGAAACGAGCCAATCCGTATTGGCTTAGGAGTAGAAGCACTTAATGCATCTCGAACGGTTGTTGAGTATTGCTATTTTTATAATACTGGATTGGGCGATAGTGAGAGTGTGTCAGTAAAAAGCCAAGAAAATACCATTCGTTTTTGCACTTTTACCAATCAGCAAAATGCGATGTTAGTTTTCAGAAATGGGGATAATAATGCCGCTTATGGCAATTTCTTTATAGATGCTGGTGGTATAAGAGTAAAAGAAGCAAACAACATTTTTTGTTATAATAACTATTTTGAAAATGCTGGTACTGGTAACTCTGCCGATGCGATAACGTATGATTTTGTTAGCCCGAATTTAAAAAATATCAATTTTATACATAATACTTTTGTGAATTGTGGGAACATAAATTTAGGAGGAAAAGGAGCTACAAATAATACTTGGGCAAATAATATTTTCAAAAAAAGCACAGGAAATGTTTTCACTAATGCCAATGCAGGAACTACTTGGGTAGGAAATATATATTTGGGTAGTTTGGGAATTTCAATAGCGTCAGGGATGACTAATATTGACCCAAAACTTGAAAAAAATAGCGATGGCTATCAAGGAATTTCGTCTGGAAGCCCTGCGATTGATGCTTCAAGTTCTAATTATCCAGCTATTATTCATCTAAATAATATTGATGACGACCCTAATATCCTAATGGATATAAGTGGACAACCAAGACCTGCAATTCTAACGCTTAAAGACGTGGGATGCGACGAATTTACAACGGGTAATATCACAAACCGCCCACTAAAATTGACCGATGTCGGTCCGTTGTATTTAAATAAACCAGTTGTTTTGGGCATTGTACAAAATAGTGAGCAAAACAGTATGACTATCGTTTTTCCAAACCCAGCCACTAATACTTTACAATTAAAATTAGAGATACCAGTTGAGGCTGTAAAAGGTTTTGATATTTATAGTATGAATGGCATCCTTTTAAAAACAGTTTCAAACTTCGAGAACCAAGAATTTAATCACGTGGATGTTTCAGATTTATCTGATGGCGTTTATTTAGTGAATATCAAAACGTTAAAATTCACAAAAACCATAAAAATAGTGATACAGCACTAAAACTGAATGAACAAAACCCTCTCAATACTTACTTTACTATTTCTTTGTTTGCAAGCAAATGCTAACGAATTCATAGTAAACAACTTAAATGAATTCGAACAGGCTTTGTCAAAGTCAAAAGCGGGTGATGTTATTGTTTGGAAAGATGGCAACTATGAGGACATTAAAATTAATTTTAAAGGAAATGGCTCATCTGAAAAACCAATTATCTTGAAAGCTCAGACGGCGGGAAAAGTTACATTTTCAGGCAATTCTCAGATACTTTTAAGTGGCAATTATTTACAAGTTGAAGGTTTTTTGTTTGAAGGAAAATGCACATTAGCAGACAAGGAACACGTTATTAGTTTTGCCATCGGAAGTCAAGAAGCTCATCACGCTAAAATCTCAAATTGTGCTATCATCAATTATACTCACGCTGAATCAACAGGGAAAAGCAATTATTATGTCAATTTAGTAGGGACATATAATGAAGTTGAGCATTGTTATTTTGTAGGCAAAACCAATAAAGGTCCAACGCTTGTAGTAGAATACAAGCAAGAAAAAGGGTACGTTCCAGGCTCTGATGTAGCCCCTTCAGCATATCATCATATTCATCATAATTATTTTGGTTATCGTACTTTTTCAGAAAACGGTGGTGAACAAATTAGAGTGGGTACCAGTACAACCTCTTTTTCGCACGGATTTAATATCATTGAATACAACTATTTTGAAGACGAACGCATTGAAGCAGAAGTAGTTAGTAACAAAAGCTGGGATAATATTTATCGCTTCAATACTTTCAATGGGAATGACGGTGGAATGGTAATTCGCCATGGGCAAAAGTGTTTTGTTTACGGTAATTACATCATCGGTAAGGCAGGCAGAAAAGAAAGTGCAGGATTGAGAGTCATCAATCCGAACAATACTTTTTTTAATAATTACGTAGAGAATCTTGAAGGTGGCGATAAAGAAATGAAATCACCAATAACAGTAATGTCTGGTTTAGAAGGCTCTGCTTTGAACGAATATTATCCGGCCGATAATGCAATTGTGGCTTATAATACGATCGTTAACTCGGTAGGTGCGGCCATAAAAATTGGTGTAGGAAATAAAAATAAAGGCAAACCATTGGTTCCACCTAAAAATGTTTTGTTGGTTGGTAATACCGTCGTAAATACCGTCGGAAAACACATTGAACCTATTATAATTGAAGACCCAAAATCGACTTATATTTTAACTGATAACTTTTATACCAATGGAGTGACATCAGAAAAAGGTTTTTTACAAATTAAAACAAAAGATTTGGTTTTAAAAGATGGTTTTTACTTTGAAAAACAACTTGCCAATAAATCTGTAATCGACGCTATCAACCAACGCCTTGTCCTTCATCAAATCAAACTTTCAGAAAAAGAAATCATGGTATTTGATGTTTCAAAAATTGTGAGTAAGAAAGATGTTGGCGTTAGTTGGATTAAAAAATAAAGAAGATGAAAAACTTAAAATGGGTTTTATTAATAGTAGCAATAACAAGTGTAGCGGCTTTTTCTTATTACCAATATAATAAAAAGAAGAAAGCGGAAGCCATGACTTGTTGTACTTCAAAAATACCAAGTCGATTTGTTACAAAAAATAGTAGTGTAGATTCTACCATTAAAAAAAAATTCCAAAAACATCAAGGAATGGTATGGATAGAAGGCGGAATTTTTGAAATGGGGGCTGATAATGAGCAAGGTAGAAGAGATGAATTACCTAAGCACCAAGTAAAACTCAATGGATTTTACATGGATGTAACCGAAGTAACCAATGAACAATTTGCAGCATTTGTAAAAGCCACAGGTTACATGACCACTGCCGAAAAAGATGTAAACTGGGACGAAATCAAAGCCACTTTACCACCAGGTACCCCAAAGCCAAAGCCAGAAATGCTCAAAGCGGCATCATTGGTTTTTGTACCTACGCAAGGTGAAGTAAACTTGCAAGATTATAGCCAATGGTGGCAATGGACGCATGGTGCAGACTGGAAACACCCAAAAGGACTAAACAGTAACATTAAAGGCAAAGAGAATTTTCCCGTAGTACACATTAGTTGGGATGATGCCAACGCCTACTGCAAATGGGCTGGTAAACGATTACCCACGGAAGCAGAATGGGAATTTGCCGCCAGAGGAAATCTCAAAAATAATATCTATGCTTGGGGAAATGAAAATATAGAACAAGGCAAAAATAAATGTAATTATTGGCAAGGTGGTTTTCCGTATAAAAATGACACAAAAGATGGTTTTTACGGAGCCTCGCCCGTAAAAACCTTTGCCGCAAATGGCTACGGTTTGTACGATATGGCAGGTAATGTTTGGGAATGGTGTGCTGACTTATATCGCCACGATTATTATGAGCAGATGGCAAATATCAAAGTGATTGAAAGTCCCAAAGGACCCAAAAGCAGCTACGACCCCGACGAACCAACTGTACCTAAAAGAACCATGCGTGGCGGCTCATTTCTCTGTAATGAATCTTATTGTAGTGGTTATAGAGTAGCAGCCAGAATGAAAAGTTCACCCGATTCAGGCATGGAACATTTGGGTTTTAGATGTGTAGCAGATAAATAATTTTAATTTCTTTACGATGACTAATTTCAAAATAAACCCTAATAAATTCTTCATTTTCTTCGTCCAAACATACTTTTTGTTTGGATATTCAGCCATAAAT
Organism: Arcicella sp.; assembly: GCF_964672035.1. Taxonomy (NCBI): domain Bacteria; kingdom Pseudomonadati; phylum Bacteroidota; class Cytophagia; order Cytophagales; family Flectobacillaceae; genus Arcicella; species Arcicella sp. The sequence goes on along the minus strand of NZ_CBABQS010000053.1, from coordinate 21,051 downwards.
GCTCAAACCAAGAAGCCAAATGTCATGGTAATTCTTACTGATGACATGGGCTACTCTGACATTGGTTGTTTTGGCTCAGAAATTAGAACACCAAATATTGACCGATTGGCAGCAAATGGCTTACGATTTACAAGTTTTTATAATACAGCTCGTTGCAGTCCTACCCGTGCTTCTTTACTCACGGGTTTGTATCCGCATCAAGCGGGCATGGGGCATCTTTCTACGGAGAGCTATACTGAAGAAGGCTATACGGACAATTTGAGTAAAAATGCTGTTACCATGGCTGAGCTTTTCAAAAAAGCTGGCTATGCAACCTATATGACAGGTAAATGGCACATAGCCAAAGACATGAAACCGAATGGTGATAAAAGTAATTGGCCTTTGCAACGTGGTTTTCAGCGTTATTTCGGTACACTCAACGGCTCAGGCAGTTATTACGACCCTGGCACTTTGATTAGCAATAATACATTCGTTGCTCCGTACAAAGACTTCTATTATACCCGAGCTATCACTGATACAACCGTAAAATTCATTCAAGAACATCCAAAACAGCAACCTTTTTTCTTTTATGTTGCTTACACGGCTGCTCATTGGCCACTTCATGCCCCAGAAAACGATGTAAAAAAATACAAAGGCGTTTATGATAAAGGTTGGGATGTGATGCGAGAGCAAAGATTCAACAAACTCAAAAAATTAGGAATCATCAGCGATAAATGTGTGCTAACCGACCGTGGTGTTGACGTACCTGCTTGGAAAGATGAACCACTAAAAGATTGGCAGGTAAAGCGGATGGAAGTATATGCAGCAATGGTGGATATTATGGATGAAGGCATAGGTAAAATAATTACCGCTCTCGAAAAGAAGGGTGAATTAGAAAATACAATCATTTTTTACATGCACGACAACGGCGGTTGTGCCGAACCTGTTGAGACAGACAAACCTGCAATACCGCTAACCGAACTACAAAAAGTATTGAAGCCAATGCCACAAGAGGCCATTTTCTTAGATAAAAAACCTGAATATACCCGTGATGGAAGATTCGTTCAAAGTGGTAGAGGTGTAATGCCTGGGGATGCTAATTCGTGGTCAACTTATGGTGAAGAGTGGGCAAATGTGAGTAATACACCTTTTAGAAGCTACAAGCAATATACCCATGAGGGCGGCATAGCCTCGCCTTTGATAGTTCATTGGCCCAAAGGTATTGCGGCAAAAGGACAATTAAGAACTCAGCCTTCTCATTTGATTGACATCATGGCTACTTGTTTGGCAATCACAGCTTTAGCATATCCAAAGCAATTTAATGGATATGAAATTCAAGCATTAGAAGGAAAAAATCTTGTACCAGCATTTACAAACAAGCCCATAGCCCGAGATTTTATTTTTTGGGAACATTCTGCCAATCGTGCAATCAGAATAGGCGATTGGAAATTGGTTTCAAGAACTGGAAAACAAAAGACCTTTGGTGAGGCTGATGAAAATAAATGGGAATTATACGACTTGAAAAATGACCCAACAGAGAGAATCAATTTAGCCACAAAATACCCAGACAAAACAAAAGAAATGGCTCAAAAGTGGGAAGCCGAAGCCATCAGAACCAAAGCTAAACCATGGCCGTGGAAACCAGCCAAATAAATTGTTTGAATTTAAATAAGCCAAAACATGAAATTATTGATTTTTAACCTTTTGATATTTATTTCTTTTAGCTCATTGTCGAAAAACTTTGAAGTTAAGAATCTACCTGAATTGCAAAAAGTAAACGATCTTGCTCAACCTGGCGATGTAATAATCTTAAAGAATGGCGAATGGAAAGATGTGATGATTAGCCTTACGTGCAACGGAACCGAGAAAATGCCAATAATTTTCAAAGCTGAAATAGCAGGAAAAGTAATGATTACCGGTAAGTCTAAATTAAATTTTGGAGGTAATTTTATTGTCGTAGATGGTCTATTGTTTAAAAATGGTTTTGCCAATGATGATGTAATTAGTTTCAGATTAGACGAAAAACACGTCGCCAATCATTGCAGAGTTACCAATACTGTGATTGACGATTTTAATAATTCAAATAGGCTAAAAGACAATTATTGGGTGGCTTTTTATGGCAAAAATAACCGTGTTGACCATTGTGGTTTTTATAATAAAAAGAATATTGGTGTATTGGTTGCGGTTATGTTAGAGGGTAAAATAAACCAAGACAACTTTCACCAAATTGACCATAATTATTTTGGGACACGTATCCCATTAGCTTCTAATGCTGGTGAAATTATCCGAATAGGTGTTTCTGAAACCTGTGAATTCAACTCAAATACCCAAATCACCGATAATTTCTTTGAGCATTGTGATGGAGAGGCTGAAATCATATCCATCAAATCTTGCCAAAATGTCGTTCGAAATAATCTTTTTAAAGAATGCCAAGGAAGTGTGGTTTTTCGTCATGGAAATTTCAATACAGTCGAAAACAATGTGTTTTTGGGTAATAATAAGGAAGGTACTGGTGGGGTGCGTTTGATAAATAAAGGCCAAATGGTGGTCAATAATTACTTTTATAAATGTCGTGGCGTAGGTTTTCGCTCACCTTTAACATTAATGAATGGGGTACCAAACTCGCCCGCCATTAGATATGTTTCCGTTTCAAATGCGGTGATTTCTAATAATACTTTCAATGATTGCTCGCCAATAAGTTTTTGCGAAGGCAGCGATGCCGAGCGAAGCGAAACACCAAGTAAAGTACAGTTTGTCAATAATATTTTTTATAGTACAAAAGACACGCTTTTATACTATCAATTTGATGATATCAAGGGAATAAGCTTTGCCAGTAATTTAGTAAGTAATACAATCAAACAACTACTTTCAGATGGATTTTTCAAAACTACCTTAAATCCAAATGCAACGAATCCATTTGAAATAAATGGGAATATCAAAAAGGGTATTATGCTCAACGATTCTATTCAAAAAGCAGGTATTTCGAGATTATCTTACGGATTTTCCACCAAAAATGGGTATTCAGATTTGAATAGATTAAAAGCGACTGAGGCAAATGCAACCACTCTTTGTGGAGCAAAATGGTATAAACCAATCAAAATTGAACAGAAACAAGTAAAGGCCAATTGCAAAAATGTTGCTGAATTAACAGAACAGTTAGCAAAAAATAAAGACTCAAAATTGATTATTAACTTAACATCTAATGAATACAATTTTACCAAACCAATCACTATTTCGGGTGACGTAATTATTAGTTCTTCCAAGAAAACGCCGACAAAATTCAATTTAAACGATTTGAAATCAACCTATTGTTTTCTAATCATGGCGGGTAAATCTTTGACAATCAATAATTTGAAGATTAAATTTTCAAATCTAATTCCTAAAAGTTTCATTATTTCGGATACAACCGCCAATCCAAATCATAGTAGTTTTTCCATTCGGAATAGTGAGGTTGAGCATCTAAATGGTGACTTTATTAAAGCATCCAAATCAAGTGTTTTAGATAGTGTGGTAGTTTCAAACTGCCAGTTTAGTAACCTTATTGGAACTGTCTTTAACTTCAATTCAGAAATGGATAAAAAAGGCTATTATAATGTTGAAAAATTAAGCGTAATTAAAAATATTTTTGCAAACAATAAAGGGGAAATCCTGAGTATCATAAGAAGCGGCAAAGATGAAAGTACAATGGGGCCTTGGTTGATATTAACCGAAAATAAAATTTCAAATTGTGAAACAGTAAAAGAAGAACCACTTTTCTTCATCAGCGGAATCAATCGAAGTTTTACGGACAATAATATTTTCAAGGAATGTAATACGAATAAAAAACTATTCTTTTTTGAAGATACCGTAAAGGCTACCCATATTTTTAGCAATAATAAAGTCTTAAATTCTGGTGAGGTGGTTATTGACAAATATGTAACGTTAGAAAACAATTCAAATTAAATTCATGAATAAAATGTACAAGAAATTAACCTTATTGCTAAGTGTAGTAGCTATTTCCATTTTGATGGCATCTTATATTCAGTCTTCAAAAAAATCGGATGATGATTTACAAAAAAAGCCTGACATCCTTTTCTTCATCGCTGATGATATGACTTCTGTGGATTGCGAACCTTACGGAAGCCCTGATGTAAAAACGCCTAATTTGGCAAAGTTAGCCCAAGAAGGTTTGTGTTTCGACAATATGAATAATGCGACCGCTATGTGTGGACCGACTCGTCAGAGTTTATACACCGGTGTGTTTCCCGTAAAAAATGGTAGTTATCCAAACCACGCCAAAGTATATGACGGCGTAATCAGCGTTTTTACCCACTTCAAAAAAATGGGTTATCGGGTAGCTTTGATTGGCAAAAGGCATACGGCCCCACTTTCATCTTTCCCATTTGAATACCTCGGTGGCAGAGACAGCGACAACGGTGAAGGGCAAGACATAAATTTGGCCGATGCCGAAGCATGGATAAATAAAGATAAAACCAAACCTTATTTATTGGTAGTTGCAACGAACCAACCCCATGGACCTTGGACTCGTGGAAATCCTGCCCAATACGATGCCAAAAAACTAAAAATTGCTCCTTACATGGTAGATACCAAAGAGACAAGAAAAGAATTGGTAAAATACTATGCCGAAATCACTTATGCCGATAGTCTCGTGGGTAATTGTATGAAAATTGTTGACAATCAACCCAAAAAAGATAATACCATTTTTATGTTTGCCAGCGAACATGGCACATCATTACCTTTTGGAAAATGGACTTGTTATAATATGGGTCTGAAAGCAGCATTCATTGCACGTTGGCCAAAGGCAATTAAACCCTCAACTCGTACTACTATTCTTTCGCAATACATTGATGTAGTCCCAACCCTTTACGAAGCAGCAGGAGGTGACCCACTTACACTTAGAGCCAACAAAGAAGGTTCTATGACCCTTGATGGGAAAAGTTTTTATGCCACTTTGTTAGGCAAAAATACCGAAATTAGAAAGTATGTATATGGCGTCCATACTACACGAGGTATCAATAATGGCTCAGAAAATTATCCCGTTCGTTCTATACAAGACCACGATTATAAATTGCTTTGGAATCTCAACTACAAAGAGTCTTTTTATTGCTCTGCATCAAAGCCAGGCAACAAATTGTATGAGGGCTGGTTGGAAGAAACTAAAAATAACAAGAAAGAAAGTGACCACGCCAATTTATACAGAAACCGACCAGAATTTGAACTCTATAACATTAAAAATGATAAGTATGAGTTGAATAATTTGGCAAACGACCCCAAACTAAAAGTTATCCATGATAATTTATTTGCTGAATTAAAATCTTGGATGACTCAACAAGGCGATTTGGGTATTCCAACAGAAATGAAAGCACTTACCAGATTTAAGGGTGATACATTGCATTGGAAGATGGCAAAAGATTGATTTTTTAAAATTTCACAAAAAACTAAATGACTCGGGCTTTTAAATTAATATTTCTTTTTACAATTGGGTTTATCAACCTTGTTTTTGCACAAAATTCTAATCGTTTGACCAACGATTGGGAGTATATTCAAGCAACTCAAGGCGGCATTTTGGAAGTCTGGCGTGAAGCTCAATACCAAATTAGGCCTTGGCAAAAAGTAACATTACCACATTGTTTCAATGCCCTTGATGCCGTTGATGCTCGAACAATTTATTATCAGGGGGAAGGCTGGTATCGTAAAATGCTTACAGTTGAAAATCCGTATAAAAACGGCCGTACTTTATTGCATTTTGAAGGTGCTGGACAAAAAACAAAAGTGTTTTTGGGTAATCAAGAAGTAGGAAAACATGTGGGCGGTTATGACGAATTTACGGTTGATTTAACCAAATCAATCAGTGATTTTCCAAAACAAGTATTTTTTAAAAAACAAAATGGGAAGAGATTTCCGCTTGCGATTGCTTGCGACAATGGTCGGGATTTAGAAATGATTCCGTCCAATCTGAGCGATTTTAATGTATATGGTGGCTTGTATCGTTATGTGAATCTGGTCTATGTCCCGCAAATTTCAATTAAGCATTTGAAAGTGGATAATAGTGTGGATGCACAAGGCCAGAAAGGAACGATTACAATTAATGCCAAACTCTATAATCCAGAGGGTATCAAAACCAAATTGAATTTTAAAGTTCAACTTTTTGACCCGGTAGGAAGAGAGGTTTTTACTGAAACTATTTCATCTCAAAGTGATTTGTCAATTATAAAATTGTCAACAAAAACACTTGAAAATCCAATTCTTTGGCATACGGATAATCCGAAATTATATCACGTAAAAGTTTTGCTTCAATCTGATGCGGGCGAAATGCAGGTTGATGAAAAAATTGGGTTTAGGAATTTTGACTTTCAAGAAAAAGGACCGTTTTTTTTAAATGGCAAACGACTTTTATTGAAAGGTACGCACCGACATGAAGACCATGCAAATGTAGCTGCCGCCATGACGGAAGATATGATGCGTGAAGAGATGATAATGATAAAAGAAATGGGTGTAAATTTCATCCGTTTGGGTCATTATCAGCAATCACGTCATATCCTTAATCTTTGCGACTCCTTGGGACTTTTGGTTTGGGAAGAAATTCCTTGGTGCCGAGGTGGTGTTGGCGGCGAAGTCTATAAAAATCAAGCCTGTAGCATGATGACCAATATGATTGAACAACATTATAATCATCCATCAGTAATACTTTGGGGTTTGGGAAATGAAAATGATTGGGAAGGTGATTTTGAAACTTATAGTAAAGATTCGATTAGAACGTTTATGAGTGAGCTGAATGATGTGGCTCATAAACTCGACCCGTCTCGACTCACTTCTATTCGTCGTTGTGGTTTTTGTGCTGACATACCTGATGTTTACTCGCCTTCAATTTGGGCAGGCTGGTACAGAGGCTTATTCACCGAATATAAAAAAATATCTGAGGAAGAAATGAAGAAAGTAAAACGCTTTATTCATGTGGAATGGGGAGGAGATAACCACGTGGGGAGATACAGCGATGAGTCCTTGGGTAGTATTAAAAACATTCCAACAGATAGTGGGGGCGATGAGCGTACGGGTGATTATTTACACGTTGGGGGTACGCCAAGAGTTTCAAAAGATGGCGATTGGTCGGAGTCTTATTTCTGTGATTTGGTAGATTGGCATTTGAAAGAACAAGAGACTATGCCCTGGCTAACAGGAACCGCTCAATGGGTTTTTAAAGATTTTTCTACCCCACTCCGTCCCGAAAACCCCATTCCTTATGTCAATCAAAAAGGAATTGTAGAACGAGATTTGAGTAAAAAAGAAGGCTATTATGTTTTTCAATCGTTTTGGGCGATGAAACCAATGGTTCATATTTTTGGCCAAAAATGGGACGTAAGAACAGGCAAAAAAGGAGAGAATAAGTTAGTGAAAATTTATTCAAACTGCCCTGAAGTTGAATTATTTCTTAATGGTAAATCAGTTGGGATTAAAAAAAGAAATAGTCAAGATTACCCAGCGGCAGGGCTACGTTGGAACTTAGTTTTCAAAGAAGGTGAAAATAGGCTAAAAGCCATCGCAAAAAATGGTAATGGGCTTTTTGTTGATGAAAAATCATTTGATTATTCTTCAACGGTTTGGGGAAAGCCAAATAATCTTAAACTATTCACAGAAAAAAGAGACGGTGATTTGTTGACAATGAATGTTAAACTATTTGACGATAAGGGTAATCAATGCCATGATTGCAATCAAATGATTGAATTTGGATTAGCTGGTGATGGCTCATTGATACAAAACCAAGGAACATCGACAGGCTCAAGTACTATTCAGCTTTCAAATGGAAGGGCATTTTTTACAGTCCAATTAAACAAAGGTACATCGGTAGTATGTGCAAAATCGAAGGATATTAAAAGTGTATTTTTAGAAGTTAAATAATGCACCAACTCCAACATTACTTAAAACTTAATTTTAGAAACTATGCAGGTAAGATTTGAAACCAGCCCAAAAGAAACGAGTGAAATGAAAACGCAGCAATTGCGTGATAATTTTTTGGTTCAAAATCTGATGAAATCAGGCAAAATATCATTAGTTTATTCTCACTATGATAGGCTGATAATAGGCGGAGTAGTTCCACTTTCTGATGCAATTAGTTTGCCGTATGAAGAAGAGCTTAAAGCAAATTTTTTTTTAGAAAGAAGAGAAATGGGTATCATCAATGTGGGCGGTAATGGCACAGTAACGGCAGATGGTCTGGTTTATAAATTGGAAAAACTTGAATGTGTTTATTTGGGCAAAGGCACCAAAGGGGTAAGTTTTTCAAGTGAAAACCCTTTAGAACCAGCACATTTTTATTTGTTGTCAGCCCCTGCTCATCACACTTATGTCAACAGAAAAATGACAAAGGCAGAAGCAGCTCCAGTCAATCTTGGAGATAATTTAACCTCAAATAAAAGAACGATTTACAAATATATACATAACGATGGTATCGAAAGTTGCCAATTAGTAATGGGGCTAACAGTTTTGGAGAAAGGTAATGTTTGGAACTCTGTTCCACCTCATACACATACTCGCAGAATGGAGGCCTATTTTTATTTTGATGTTGATGAAGTTCAAAGGGTAATACATTATATGGGCGAGCCACAAGAAACCAGACATTTAGTGGTAGCCAATCATGAAGCAGTAATATCTCCGCCTTGGAGTATGCACTTTGGGGTTGGTACAGCTAACTATGGTTTTATTTGGGGAATGGCTGGCGAAAACAAAGAGTTTACGGATATGGATCCTGTATCAGTTTCAACAATAAAATAAATAAGCTATGAAACCCGAAACCTCAAGAAGAAATTTTGTAAAATCCTTTATGATAGTACCTGCTCTGAGTTCATTTGTAGCAGGAAACAAGGATGAAAAGTCATTCAATTTAGAAGATAAGTCAAAAAGAAGTAAGCTAAAAACAAGCTTAAATGCTTATTCTTTTAGTACTCCTTTAACCGACAAGTCTATGAACTTAGACGATTTGTTGGATTTTTGTGCAGAACAAAATTTTGATGGGGTAGATTTAACGGGATACTTTTTTCCAAATTATCCGCAAGTCCCTTCTGATGAATATATATATATCATATAAAGCGAAAAGCTCATTTATTGGGTTTGGGAATCACTGGAACTGGTATTCGAAATGATTATACCAATCCTGACCCTGAAAAACGTAAAGCAGATGTTCAATTGATCAAGAACTGGATTGAAGTGGCCTCCAAATTAGGTGCCCCTGTTATTCGTGTTTTTGCTGGTGTACTTAGACCCAAAGAATATACTTGGGATCAAATAGCAACTTGGATGGTTAAAGACATTCGTGAATGTGTAGAATACGGACAAAAGCATGGGGTAATTGTGGCCATTCAAAACCATCATGATTTTATACAAACTGCCGATGATGCCATTAAGATAATAAAAATGGTTAATATGGAATGGTTCGGTTTGATATTGGATACAGGCAGTTATCAGCAAGGTGACCCCTATGCGCAAATTGCTCAAACGGTGCAATATGCAGTAAACTGGCAAGTAAAAGAAAACATTTTTGTAGACGGAGTCGAAGTAAAAACAGATTTAAAAAGGCTGTTTAAAATTATTAAAGAATCGGGGTATAGAGGGTACCTTCCAATTGAGACACTTGGTAAAGGAGATCCAAAAGAAAAAGTAAGTACGTTTTTAAAAGAAGTTCAACAAGCATTAAATGAAGTTTAGTGCATGAAATTTTTAAAGAAAAATGAAAAAAAACAGTTTTATTCTATTCTTTGTATTCTTGGTTATAAATGTTTCTGCACAAACTAAGCAGTCGAAATCAAGCACTACAAAAAAGCCAAACATCATTTTCATCCTTGCTGATGATTTAGGAACGGGTGAAGTTGGGTGTTATGGCTCAGATAATAACAAAACGCCAAATATTGATAAGTTGGCAAAAACTGGTTTGAAATTTAACCATGCCTATACAGCACCTTTATGTGGACCTTCAAGAGCATTAATCCTAACAGGTCGCTATGCTTTTCGTACAGGAGCTGTCAATCAGGATATGGTTGGAAAATTAAAACCATCAGAAGAAACATTAATACCAACAGTCTTAAAAACAGAAGGTTATAAAAGTGCTATGATTGGTAAATGGAGTCAGTTTGGTTTAACTCCGGCCGACTTTGGTTTTGATGATTATATCACTTTTAAGGGCAGTGGAGTATATTGGGCAAAAGAAAAAAAGAAAGCCGAAGAATATTATGTCAACGGTGAAACCAAAGCTTTGGGCGATGAAGAGTATATGCCAGATTTGATGCATACGCAATTGGTAAATTTCATCAAGCAAAACAAAAACAACCCTTTTTATATACATTATGCCATGGTTCATGTCCATTCCGTATTGCAACCAACCCCCGATAGCAAACCTGACACCAAAGATATTTATGCCGATAATATAGCTTACATGGATAAATTGGTAGGCAAACTCATTAAAACATTAGCAGAGCTTAAACTTCGAGAAAATACACTAATTGTCTTCATGGGCGATAATGGAACTGCTAACGAACAATATCCAAAAGCAACAATCGGTGGCAAACAACTTTCTGGAAAAAAAGGCTCTATGTTGGAATGTGGTAGCTTAGTGCCGATGATTACCAATTGGCCAGGTGTGATTTCGCCTAACAAGTCCACTAAAGATTTAATAGATGCCTCTGATATTTTACCAACCCTGGCAGATTTAGCCGGAGCAAAATTACCAGAAAATAAGATTTTAGATGGCAGGAGTTTTGTTCCACAACTTAAAGGACAAAAAGGCAGCCCAAGAGACTGGATTTTTATGGAATTGGGTAATCAATGGTATGTCAGAGACCAAAAATTCAAATTGAACAGAGCAGGTGAGCTTTTTGATATGAGTAAAGCTCCCTTTGAAGAAAATCTGGTAGCCAATGTTTCAGAAAATAAAGAAGCGAGCGAAGCTAAAACACGTTTGGTAGCAGTTTTAGAGCGACTCAATCCAGCGGGGGGAATTATGGATGAAGCAGACGGAAGCGGACGACACGGTAATAAAGTAGAGAAAAATGCTAAAAAAGCTGAAAAATTGAAGAAAAAAGAAAATAATAATGATTAATATAAGAAAATTAGGATTCCTTTTGATGACCCTCGGTTGCGTATTCGCTAAACCATTAATAGCTCAAAATCAAAAAGTAATAATCACGATTTCAAACCCCACTTCGTCAGACCGAAAAGAAGAAGTAGTAGCTATTGCTTGGAAAGATATTTCACTAAAATACCCAAGCATAGATACATCCGATTTTAAGATAATCAATAGTCTTACCAAAAAAGAAATACCTTTTCAATTGGAATTTCGTGGGGAGAAAATGATTCAAAACCTGTTAATTCAATTGGATTTAATAGCGAACGCTTCAGCCAAACTTATTATTCAGAAAGGAAAATCAGGTACTTCTGTTACAAAGACCTATGGGCGTTATGTACCCGAGCGTAAAGATGATTTTGCTTGGGAAAATGATAAAATTGCTTTCAGAATGTATGGAAAAGCCCTCGAACAAACCCCAAAAGAGATGGCTTACGGCATAGATGTGTGGGTGAAAAGTACTTCCAGAATGGTGCTTAATGAACGTTATAAAAGAGGCAAATACCATGACAATCTGGGCGATGGCATGGATTATTACCACGTTGGTTACACTTGTGGAGCAGGTAATAGTTATCCCTATGTCAATGATTCCATCTATTACTCCAAAAACTATGTACGTTGGAAAGTCTTAGATAATGGCCCACTTAGAACAACTTTTGTATTGGAATACGACGACTGGGACGTAGCTGGCATGAAAGTAAAAGCCACCAAAACCATTTCATTAGATGCTGGTTCTCAGTTCAATCGGGTTGAAGCTTTGTACAATTATACTGAGAAACCAAGCTTAGATTTAGTAGTTGGTATTATCAAAAGAAAAGACCAAGGAACGATGTTATTGGACGAAAAACAAGGCATCATGGGCTATTGGGAACCACAAATGGGCGAAGATGGTATAACCGGGGTAGGAACCATTCTATCTACCCCAACTATCAAGATGAAAGTTAGTAATACGCAATTGTTGTCTCAAGCTACTTGCCAAAAAAACGAATCATTTGTGTATTATACAGGGGCAGTTTGGAACAAAGCAAATGTAATTACTACTGCCACCGCATGGTTTAGCTATTTGCAGACATACAAAAACCGCATTGAAAAACCACTTAAAGTAACATTCGAATAAGAATTTTGTAAAAAATCAAATAAATATGAAAGAGTGTATTTTAGTCCTAAGCCTTTGTTTTGCAGTTGTGTCACTAAATGCTGAAGCTCAGAATAAAGAAAATAAAGAAGGAAAAGTATCCCCCATTGACCACGCTAATGCTCAGTTTGATTTTGCATTTGAAGAGATAGCCAAGGCAAAAGCCAATGGAGCGAAAGGGGTAAGTCCAAGAGCCACCAAAGGCGATACTTTGGTCTTAGTGGCTTCAAAGGACTGGACAAGTGGTTTCTTTCCAGGCAATCTTTGGTATATGTATGAACTCACCAAAGACAAAAAATGGTTCGAAAAAGCCAGAGAGTTCACTGCTCCATTAGAGCAAGAAAAAACCAATGGAACTTCGCACGACATGGGTTTTAAAATTTATTGCAGTTTTGGTAATGGATATCGGTTCACAAAAGACCCAAAATATCGTGACATTATGATTCAATCGGCTCGTACTTTGATTACTCGTTTTAATCCTAAGGTTGGCTGTATTCGCTCGTGGGACCACCACGCCGAAGTATGGGATTTTCCTGTAATTATTGACAATATGATGAATCTTGAACTGCTTTTTTGGGCATTTAAAGAAACAAAAGACTCTACGTTTTATAAGGTTGCGGTAAGTCATGCCAATACAACCCTGAAAAACCATTTCAGACCTAATTTTAGTTCATATCATGTCATTGGCTATGACACTAAAACAGGTGCTGTTACCAAAAGAAATACGCACCAAGGAAATAATGATGCCTCATCATGGGCCAGAGGGCAAGCTTGGGGACTTTATGCCTACACCATGTGCTATCGTGAAACAGGCAATAAAATATACTTGCAACAAGCTGAAAACATAGGTAACTATATTTTAAACAACCCAAGCACACCCAAAGATTTAGTGCCTTATTGGGACTACAATGCGCCAAAAATACCCAATGAACCAAGAGACGTTTCTGCGGCTACAATTACCGCTTCGGCTCTTTATGAACTCAGTACAATGGTTCAAGAAAAAGCAGTTTTTTACAAAGAAACAGCGGATAAAATCATGAAAAGCCTCAACAAAAACTACAAAGCCGAACCACTAACGAACAAAGGTTTTTTGTTGATTCACAGTACGGGTAATCTGCCAGCAAAATCGGAAATTGACGTTCCTATCGTTTATGCTGACTACTATTATTTGGAAGCTTTGTTGAGAAAAAGAAAATTAAATAAATAAATACCTTCAAGTATGAACCTTTCCCGATTATCGAAATTCATTTTCATCATGGCTTTCTTTGTTCAAAATGCACAAGGACAAAAAACGCAACGCTTTAAAAATGAGGTATTTCCTTGTATTGATTCTCTCATAAACATCCAATATGGTGAGGCCAAAAATATAACTGGTGAGGCAGAAAAATTATTGTTAGACATTTATTCACCAGCAGCAGATAGCTTAAAAAAACGTCCTCTCATCGTATTTATCCATGGTGGTGGTTTTGTAAATGGCGATAAAGCAAAAGGTTTTCAAATGCTATTTAGTCGAAGTTTTACAAAACGTGGTTATGTGACAAGCTCTATCAATTACAGATTAGGAATAGAAAAACCAAAATCTGACACCTCGTATTTTGAGGCAATGATTCGGGCCGTTCAAGATGCAAAGGCTGCCATTCGTTTTTTTAGAAAAAATGCTGAAAAATATGGCGTAGATACTACCAAAATCTATGTTATGGGTGGCTCAGCTGGCTCTATGACTGCCCTACAACTGGCTTATCTTGACCAACAGGAAGTACCCAAATACATCAATATTCAAAAAAATGGTACGTTAGAAGGAACAAGTGGTAACGCAGGTTACTCTTCAAAAGTACACGCTGTGGTGGACTGTTGGGGAGCAATGGTTGACTATCATTGGATTCAGCAAGGTGATATTCCCATGTTTAATATTCATGGAACTGCTGATGTAACTGTGCCTTTTGATTCTATTTATGCTTATCATGGTTTTAAATATGGTAGCAAAATTTTGTACGAAAGAGCCTTAGCCATAGGCGTTCCGACAGGTATGCGACTGTATGCGAATGCAGGACATAACATCGGAAATGAAAATCAATTTGATGCGTTAAAGGAAGCAAGTCAATGGCTTTTTGCACAACTGAACAGTAATGAAGATTCAAAGGGAATACTAAGATTTGAAAAAGATATTCAGGCGTTTGAAAAATTAGATAAAACGGAATCCTACTCATCAAACGCTATTTTAGTTACTGGAAGTTCCTACATCCGTTTATGGAAAACCATTAAGCATGATTTAGCTCCACATGAAATTATTCATCGAGGTTTTGGAGGGTCAAATATTGGAGAAATGGCTTACTATATTGACCGAATCATGGCTAATCACGCTTTCAAAGCCATCGTTTTTTATTCGGGAAGTAACGATATTACGGCAGGAAAACAAGATAAAACTCCGACCCAAGTGTTAGAAACCTTTAAATCTATCGTACAAAAAGTTCGTCAAAAACACCCAACTACGCCAATTTACTATGTTGCTATTTCACCGAACGAACGTCGATGGGCGGTTCATAATGACATTGTAACAGCGAATGGATTGTTTAAAAACTACTGTCAAAATACGCCAAACCTGCACTTTATTGAAACAATGCAGCAACTTTTAGGTAAAGATGGCAAATACCAACCCGAATTGTATATCAATGATAAACTACATTTTAACGAAAAAGGCTATAAAATTTGGACTGAAGTCATCAAAGGGGTTTTAGACAAAGACTTAGCCAAATATAATTCTTCGCTTTTAATGTTGGATGAATCAGTATTAGCAAAGAATCTAAAAACCATCACTGATAATTCTGACCCTACCAAAAAACAAGCACTTAATAATCTTTTGAATAGTGCCGATAAGCTTGTCAAGGAAGGGAAATTGTATTCGGTCATGCACAAAAAACAAACCCCACTCAGTGGCGATAAACATGACTATATGAGTACGGGACCTTATTGGTGGCCAGACCCTTCAAAGCCCAATGGATTACCTTATATCAGAAAAGATGGGGAGCGTAATCCTGAGTATTACGACATTACAGATTCGGAAGAAATGGACAAAGTTGAAGACGAAGCTGAAATTTTGACTCTGGCTTATTACTTCACAAAAGACGAACGATATTCCGAATTTGCTTCCAAAATCATCAAAACATGGTTTTTAGATAAGGAAACCCGTCAAAATCCCAACTTAAATTTCGGGCAAGGTATTCCTGGAATTAATACGGGTAGAGGCATTGGATTGATTGAAACCAGAGGTTTACATAAAGTAATTGATGCAGCCATTTTATTACAAAATTCTAAAAGTTGGTCAAAAGGAAATCATGAGGATTTAAAAAAATGGTTTTCAGATTTCTTGACGTGGATGATTGAAAGCCCATTGGGTAAAGACGAAGCCGATGAACACAATAACCACGGAACGCATTATGATACCCAAATTCTATCTTATGCCTTGTTTTTGGATAAAATGGACTTGGCAAAAAGTCAAATAGATACCACAAAAAAAAGAATAGCAAGTCAGTTAAAACCTGATGGTAGTCAACCTTTTGAATTGGCACGAACCACCTCATGGGGCTATGTAAATATGAATTTGATGGGCTTTTTTCATAATGCACGTTTAGCTGAACATCTGAATATTGATTTGTGGAAGTATCAGACTGCCGATGGCAAAAGCCTACAAAAATGCGTAGATTGGATGTTGCCCTACCTTAAAAAAGAAAAAGCTTGGGACTATAAGCAAATCAAGAAAATAGAATACCACGAAACGGTAAATATCCTGAAAATAGCGGCAGAAATGTATGCAAATCCTGCTTATGATAAATTGGCAAAAGAAATAGACGAACCAACTTACAATTCATTTTTAGGACAATTAACCTTTTAAAATATGGCACGGATGATTGTGGTTATTCAAGTTTTTGTACTAATATCTTTATTTTCAAAACCCGTTTATTCGCAAGAATTAACTAAAAATCCACCCAATGTACTTTTCATCGTAGTGGATGATTTGAACACCTCGCTTGGTTGCTACGGAAATAAAGAAGTGTTTTCGCCAAATATTGATCGTTTGGCTGCAAAAGGAGTTCGTTTTGATAGAGCCTATTGCCAATATCCATTGTGTAATCCGAGTAGAGCTTCATTTTTAAGTGGGAGAAGACCTGAGACGACTGGTATTTATGTCTTAAATGTTTCAGCCAGAACAGCTCTTCCAAATGCTGTGATGTTACCCCAATATTTTCGCCAAAAGGGTTATTTCACTGCAGGTGCAGGTAAAGTTTTCCATAATGCAAAAATGAGTGATGCTGCTTCTTGGGATTTTTATGAAGATGGAACGGGGAATGACCCCGAAGAAAAAGCGGCAATTGATGCACGCTATGGTGGCGGAGATGGAAAACCAAAAGCTTTTGTGCTTTCATCAGACGGTTCAAAAACACGTGATGGAGTGAATACACAAACTATTTTAAAGTTTGTGAGAGAAAAAACGAATGAAAAAAAGCCCTTCTTTTTAGCCGCAGGTTTCCATAAACCGCATTTACCTTGGACTGCCCCAAAACGTTTTTTTGACTTATATCCAAAAGACAAAATTATTATTCCGATCGAACCAAAAATATCCGATGTCCCACCAATTGCTTTACAAACTGAATTATCGGGTTTTTCTCAACCAGACAGAAAAGAAGCGATTCAAGGTTATTATGCTTGTATTTCATTTACAGATTCACAAATTGGGATTTTATTAGATGAAATGGACAAACTTTCTTTATGGGAAAATACCATCGTCGTTTTAGTGGGCGACAACGGCTTTCACCTTGGCGACCACGATGGTCTTTGGGCAAAGTTAAGTCAATTTGATGTTTCTACCCATGTGCCAATGATTATGGCTGGGGCTGGAATTCCAAAAGGGAAGGTCGTCAATTCGCCAGTCGAACTTTTAGATATTTATCCAACATTAGTGGCTTTAAGTGGTGGGGCAACTCAACCAGATTTAGAAGGAAAAAATTTAGTCCCTTGTTTAAGTGGGAAAAACCAACCGATACCACCTGCCAAAAGCATGGTTTTTCATTATGATAGTACCCAAAATATAGATGTTTTAGGTAGAACAATCATCGACAAACAATGGCGATATACTGAATGGGATAGCGGCAAAAGAGGAACAGAACTGTATTTTTATGAAAACGACCCGAAAGAATATATCAATCAGGTCAAAGAACCAAAAAATCAAAAAATTGTATTGAAAGGAAAATCCGTTCTTACAAATTCACAAGTACCCAAAGCCGGCGAAGCAAATCGCCCCAGAGCATTATTAAAACCAGGAATGAAGTCAAATTAACCTTGTGTAAAATAGATAATAAAATGAAAAAAATAACCACTCTTTTAGTATTTTTCCTTTCAATTTCAAGCATTTTTGCCCAAACCCAAAATAAGCCGAATGTGCTTTTTATTGCGGTAGATGATTTGAAACCTGTATTGAATTGTTATGGCGAAAGTCAAATGATTACTCCTAATATTGACCGATTAGCCAAGATGGGGACAGTTTTTATGAATAATTACTGCCAACAGGCTGTTTGTGCCCCTACCAGAGCCAGCCTTTTAACTGGCCAACGACCTGATTATACCAGAATTTGGGATTTGAAAACCCAACTCAGAGACATGGTTCCCAATGTAGTCACCCTACCTCAATACTTTAAAGAAAATGGTTATACTACTGCTACTATCGGCAAAATGTTTGACCAACGCTCCGTTGATAAAGGAATGGATGTACCTTCTTGGAGCATTCCTGCTGTGTCTTATGGAAAATATCCAAGTAATTATGCTGCAGGCTTTGAAAAACCAGTAAATGGCTATCAATTACCCGAAACAAAAGCAAAAATCGCCAAAATTGAGGCCGAAGCCAAAAATCGTGGTCTCACAGGCACTGAATTAACAGAATTTTTGGCAAATAATAAAGGGCCAGCCGTCGAGTCGGCAGATGTACCTGATGATGCCTACATGGATGGCGTAGTAGCTAAAAACGCTATTGAAATGCTTGGGAAACTTGCCAAAGACCAAAAGCCATTTTTCTATGCTGTGGGTTTTGTTAAACCACATTTACCTTTTATTTCGCCTAAAAAATATTGGGATTTATACGATCGTTCAAAAATTAAGATTTCTGGAGTTCAGCAAATGCCCGTAGGAGCACCCGAGTATGCCGCTCAAAATTCTGGTGAACTGTACAATGGCTATCTTTTGAGCAATTTCGATCATTTCGATTCAAAAGCCACCGCACAATCAGAAACCATTCAAAGAGAGTTAATTCACGGCTACTATGCATCTGTAAGCTATATGGATGCACAAGTAGGAAAATTATTGGATGAATTAAAAAAACAAGGATTAGATAAAAACACCATTATTATACTTTGGGGTGACCACGGTTGGCATCTTGGCGACCACGGGCTGTGGTGCAAACACGATAATTATGAACAAGCAACCAAAGCCCCACTAATCATTGCATCACCAGCATTTAAAGGAGACCAAAAAGCAAAAGGATTCACGGAGTTTGTCGATATTTTCCCAACTTTAACAGAGATGGTAGGTCTAAAAACACCGGGCGGTTTAGCGGGAAAAAGTTTAGTTCCAGTTTTGAAAAACCCTAAAATTGAACTAAAATCATTTACTCAAAGCCAGTATCCAAGAAAAGGTGATAAGATGATGGGTTATACGATTCGGACAAAACGTTACCGATATGTTGCTTGGTATGAACAAAATTATAGAAATACAATAATTCTATCGACTGCAAAACCGATAGCTGTGGAATTGTATGATTATCAAAAAGATGCTTTGGAAACCGAAAATTTAGCATCAAAAACAGAATATAAATCTGTTTTGATAGACCATGAGAAATTGATGTCAGAATTTTTAGCCAATCAAAAACAATCCAGATAAAATTCCTTATCAACGGGTTAAATAACAAATACCAAATGAAAATTTTTGCCAAATTATTGATTATTACTGTATTATTTCCATTTGTTGGATTTGGACAAAGTTCATTATTTAAGACTTTAAGCCCAATTCTAAAAAAAACAGTGCTTAGTAATGCCCAAATTGCAATGACCGAGAAGCCCATCACGGTTACTGCCCAACAATGCGAACGTTCCGCAGGTGGCTTGCATGATTTTTATTCAGAAGGCGATTATTGGTGGCAAAATCCCGAAGACCCAAACGGGCCGTACATTCAAAGAGATGGGCAGTCAAACCCCAACAACTTCGTGGCACATCGCAAGGTAATGATTCGGTTTAGTCAAATAATTGGTACTTTGGCATCGGCGTATTTGCTAACCAAGGACGAAAAATACGTCAAGAAAGCGTTTGAACATCTCAATGCTTGGTTCATTGACGAAAAAACTTACATGAACCCTTCATTGCTTTACGCCCAAGCCATCAAAGGTAAAGTAACAGGACGTGGCACTGGTCTGATTGACATGATACAAATGATGGAAGTAGCACAAGGGGTACTTATAATGCAGGGTGCTAAAATTGTTAATATTCAAGACTTAGCAAAGGTAAAAGATTGGTTTGCAAAATATTTGGTTTGGGTGAATTCGCACCCTTACGGTATTGAAGAACGTGATGCCAAAAACAACCATGGTACCTGCTGGGTCATGCAAGTGGCATCATTTGCCAAACTTACTGGTAATCAAGAAATGATTAATTATTGCAAGAATAGATTCAAAACGGTCTTATTGCCCAACCAATTAGAAAAGGATGGTAGCTTTCCACTCGAACTTAAACGCACAAAACCTTATGGCTATTCGCTCTTCAATTTAGATGCCATGACCACAGTTTGTGGTATACTTTCTGACGAAAAAGAGAGCCTATGGGATTTTAAATTAGACGATGGGGAAACCCTAAAAAAAGGAGTAGAATTTCTTTACCCTTTTGTGGAAAATAAAGCCACGTGGAAAAATCCACAAGATGTAATGTACTGGAATGAATGGCCTGTCGCACAACCTTTCTTATTGTTTGGATATCAAAAATATAAAGAACATGCTTGGTATGATACTTGGAAAAAGCTCGAACATTTTCCGAAAAACGAAGAAGTAATTCGAAATTTACCTATAAGAAACCCTTTGATTTGGGTATATTAACGAAAATTAGAAGTAGATAATATTGGTACTCAACTAACAAATATCTATTTTAAGATTTTGATTTTTTATTGTTTACCTATGTTGGAGTGCATCAAAAAGTACGACAAAACTTTCGCATATTACAGAGTTACATGCCATTTTAGGACGACCGCAAACTAAGACCGAACAATATCAATTTGAAAATTATGCAAAGAAGAAAATTCATTAAAGACACATTGACAGGATTGCCGCTAATCCTAATGACACCGCCACTTTTGGCAAGTAGTGGTAAAGACGATGAAAACATAAATCCAAACGGTAAAACCGTTGTGGTAATTGGTGGCGGAATTTCAGGACTTGCTGCCGCCAAAAAATTAAAAGAAAAAGGGTTTAATGTTATTGTATTAGAAGCACAGGAAAAAGTTGGTGGACGAATGCGAACTGATAGAAGTCTTGGCGTTGCTTTTGACGAAGGTGCAAGTTGGATACACGGACCAAATGGCAATCCAATTACAAGTCTTGCCTCACAATCAGGGGCAAATACTTTTTTGACTTCTGACGACAGCGTTGAAGTAGAGGTTTTCATTACAACCAGACGGAAAGTAGCGGTTTCAACCTAAAAATTTAGTTGTGTTACTTATATTTTATTTATATTTTACTTATTTTTGGGCAATAATTGGAGTATCACCTAAATTTTGAGGAAATTAGCCACTGCAAAAAAT
>NZ_CBABQS010000052.1:0-35328 GCF_964672035.1 Arcicella sp. | reverse complement strand
AAAAATGAAGTATTTATGTTAACATAAACCTAAAACCAGATTCAAATTTTCATCAATTTATTATTTCTGGCAAAATTACAGTTATAAAATTGTACTATTCATTGATTTTAAACTCAAAATTGCATTTTTAAATGCGTTCAACCTGATTTTGAAGACGAAATTTACAAACATAGAACTAAACAATATGAGTTTTAGTTTGAAAATAGCCATAAATCAGACGTAGGAGGTTCTATCATGATTTAAAAACTAAAACATTGTGTCCTACACCTTTAGATCATGATTGGATTTTCTCAAAATGCTTCCAAAAGGATGGATATGATTTTACTACTACGTCAGGTTCTTCAATTACAATGTCCATCAACAATGCTAAAGGTGCAAAAGCCATTGCCATGCGGTGGTCATCATAAGTATGGATTGAAGTTGGCTGTGTTAAGGTAGGAGCGGGGCTTAACAAGTATTTATGATTGGTTTCTATTTCTCCCAATTTCGTCCCCATTTTCGCCAGTTCAGTTTGGAGGGCAAAAATACGGTCGGTTTCTTTTACTTTCAACGATTCAATTCCGGTTAAAGTTAAAGGCACTTTCTTGGCAGAAGCTACCACACAAACGGTTTGGGCAAGATCCGGACAGTTAGTAAAATCCCATTCCAAGGCTGCATCCGAAGGGATTTTTGTGAGTTTAAACCCTTGGCCTGTATATTCAGATTTTACCCCTAAATGACTCATAATATCCGTAATGACAGAATCTCCTTGGAGCGAATTTTCTTTCAAACCCAATAATTCTAATTCTGCATCTTCATTTTCAGCAAGCGCTACCACCGAAAACCAATAACTCGCTCCCGACCAATCCGACTCAATAGCGTAAGGAATTGGTTCGTATTTTTGGGCTGGAACGGTCAACTTCATGTTATCCCAATCTCTCGAAATTTTCACGCCGAATGCTTCCATTTGCTTCAAAGTCATTTCGATGTAGGGTTTCGAGCCTAATTCTCCCGTAATTTCCAAAACCAAACCTTCGGGTAAAAGTGGAGCAATCATCAATATTGCCGAAATATATTGCGACGAAACATCACCACGAATTTGCAAGTGATTATTTCCTGAAAAATGAAAACCGTTCAGTTGCAAGGGAGGATATTCTTCTTTATTAACGTATTGAATATCAGCGCCTAAGAAGCGTAAGGCGTCTACTAAAATCCCAATCGGACGCTCACACATACGAGGGGTACCCGTCATGGTTTTGTGCTGACCCGTGATGGCAAAATAGGCAGTTAAGAAACGCATCGTTGTACCTGCATCAATGACATCCGCAACGGCATCATCAGAAGCTAATAATCGCATCATTGTTTGAGTATCACGGGCTTCGGCGAGGTTAGAAAGATTGTCTTTTCCATGAGCTAAAGCGTTGATAATCAAGGCTCTGTTGGATTCTGATTTAGAGGAAGGCAAAGGGATTTCCGTTTGGAAAGATTGCTGAATTTTTGGGAGTAATATCGTTTTCAAAAATATATATGTTTTCTGGAGGTGTAAAATTAATAGAAAATAGGGATTAGTTATTAGTTATTAGTTATTGGTTATGAGAATTTTATAAAAATAAATAATTTTTTTTGGTTAAAGTAAGGATTATAATTCAAAAGTTATTCCACAAGGCTCCCCAAAGTATGCTTTCTTCTTCTGGAAATATTGGCTTCTTGACCGTTACGCATGGTCAGGATTTCTTTTTCAGTATTGTACGTTTCGATGTAATTCGGATTAATCATAAACGAGCGGTGAATTCGTAGAAATCCGTACGTTTCAAGAAGTTTCTCAAAGAATTTAATACTTCGAGCCACCATTTTTTCTCTACCATGAAGGAAGTGAAAAATGGTATAATTAACGTCACCTTTGAGTGATACAATATTATTGATTGAGACTTTTTTTAATGTCCTTTGATTAATAATTAATAAGGAATTATCGCCTCTTGGTTCATGAGTTTTCAAAGAGATAATGAATGAAATATTAGGGTTGAATTATTATTTTTCAATTAGGTATTATTTTGGGTTGTTCATTTTCTGAAATTTGAAAATGAACAACCCAAAATAATATTCATTAAATGGAAGATTAATGAAATAATATTAAAGACTTTCTAAGGTCAATTTGGCTGAACTATTACCAAAATTGAGCGTTGCATTTGTCTTATAAATTAATTTCTTCGCAATAGCTTGTGTCGCAGTTGTGATTGTAACGATATGGGTCGAATCAATCGTCACCTCCTCCGTTATTAATGGCAATCTACCTACGTTCCAAGTTGTTGTATCTTCCCAATTACCAGTTTTTATAGTAATGATAACAAGCGTTCCGACAGTAACTTTAACATTTCCAGATGCTGGACTTGTACAAGTTATTCCATTTGCTGTTACTTCACATTTTGTATAATAGCTGGTCGTTACAGATGGAGAAATAGGCATTGTTACCGATGTATTATCCAAGGCATTATACCACAATAAAGTTCCTGCACAACCTGTTGCAGTCAAAGTAATGTTTGTACTTGTTGGGGTATTTACGTTTGCTTGAACAGTTGGCGTAATTGGTACTGCATTAACTGTTACGAGTGTTGTGGCATTAGCTGTACATCCATTAGCATTTGTTACCTTTACAGTATATGTTCCAGAATACGCAACTACGGCGTTTGGAAGACTGATTGTAGCAGTTGTCGCATTAAATGCGTTTGGGCCAGACCATTCGTAAGTGCCATCACCTGTGGCAGTTAGGTTGAGTGTTTCACCTGTGCAAACAGTTGTTGAACCAGTTATGGTTACGGTTATAGGTAAACTAATTGTCAAATTCAAGGTAATTAATGAATCACAACCAGCGACATTCTGTAAAGTATCTTCATAAATTCCCGAAGCCGTTAAAGTTTTTCCGTTGAAGATATACGACCCACAAACCGAGGCTGTTACTGAACTGGTCGTTGGTTGTTTGATTGTTAAGAGTAAAGTAGCCGTACTATCACAACCGACTGCATTTGTCAATACTTTAGTATAAGTACCGGAAGCGGTGTAAGCATCCCCATTCCAAGTATATGTTCCACAATTAGAAACGATAGTTGAACTGGTTGTTGGTTGTTTGATTGTAACTATTACCGATGCAGTATCACTACAACCAGTACTTGTATTCGTTCCTACAATGTAATAAGTACCACTTGTAGCAACCATCGTTGGAATCAATAAAGTTATTGTAGCTCCTACATTAGTGAAATAAGTGTATGTCAATCCAGCAGTAGAACCTGTCGTAACTGCTGGGAGTGTCAAATCAACTTTATTTGGAGAACAAACAGATTGTGTAACCGTACTCACAACAGGTTGGGCATTAACTGTAACCACTACAGACTTCACATCACTACACCCATTAGCATTTGTTCCTTTGATGAAGTAAGTACCACCCGTAACTACCATACTTGGATTAGTTAATGGAACAGTTGCACCTGCGTCTGTAAAGTATGTATATGTTAAACCACTTGTTGAACCTGTTGTAACTGCCGTAGCGGCTAAATCAACTTTGCTTGGAGAACAAACAGCGGCTGGATTAATCGTTACTACTGATACAGGATTTGTAACTGTGATTACTTGTGTATAAGTAGCGGTGTTGTTTGCAAAATCTTTTGCTGTCCAAACAAGATTATGAATACCCACCGTTAATGGTAATGTTGTCAAATTATTTGTAACTGACTGAACACCAACACAATTATCCGTTGCTAAAGCTAAAGGATTTGTTGGTAATAAATCTTGTATAGATGTTTGCGATGTCGTACAACCTGTTGTATTTGCCACAATTGATATTGGAGCAAGTAAAGAAGTAGGGTTAAACGTTGGCGGTGTTGCATCTTGAATTGTCACCGTTACAAAAGCATCAGAACTACTACATCCGTAGGTGCTAACAACCGTCCACCTAAAGGTATATAATCCTAAGCCCTGTGCAGTTGTAAAAGTTGAAGTTGAGCTATGAATATCCGAGAATATACCCGCATCTGATGTAGCCCCGGGTGAAGAAGTAACAGTCCATGTACCTGTTCCGTTAGCAATTGTATTACCATTCATGGTAAACGAAATACCTGGGCAGGCTGTGAATGTTGGACTTGCTACGGCGGCTGGGGTTGGTAATGGATTAACAGTTACTGTTGCACTTCCAGTTTGAGTTTGGCTACACGTATTATTATCAGCCACACTTACAAGTATATATTCATGCACACCAACTGTACTTGCTGGTACATTGAAGGTAGCTATATTACCATTAGAAGTAGTAGTTTGAATGCTACCTGTTAAACCAATTTTATAACTAAATGTATATGGAGCAGTTCCGTTTGCACCTGTAAGGGTAGTTATTGGAGATATTCCGTTTTGACAGATAGTTGGTATATTAACTGCTATTGTTGCAGTTGGGAGTGGGTTAACTTTGATTTCAATGATATTGCTTGTTGAGGTTCCACAAGAAGGACTTGTAGCTACGGCATAATACCAAACTGAACCAACGGTTGAAGTTGGAGGCGTAAATGTTGCTTCTGTTCCTACTAATATATTATTTGTTGTGCTACTACCTGTATTACTAAACCATTCATAAGTTATTGTTCCTGTTCCACTTGCAGCTACTGAAAGGGCTGTTGCTGTGGCATTTTTACAATAATTTGCCGCTATTGGTTGAGTTGTAATTTTAGTTGATGGATTCACGGTAACCGTTACATCTTGTGATGCACTGCTACAACCATTAGCCGTTGTGATATATGAATAAGTAACAACGATTGGAGCGGTTGTTGAATTGGTTAAAGTTTCACTAACATTTGCCGTACCCGTTGTACCCATTTCCGTAATTCCTGTAACGGTTGCTCTTGTCCAAGCAAAAGATGCTCCCGAAGTGGCACTTGTTGCCGTATAGCCAAAGGTTGCTGCACTACAAATGGCTGTTGGAGATAGTGTGCTACTTAATACCGGAATTGGATTAACTAATACCACAGCACTTCCAGAATATAAACCCACACAACCCGAAGCACTTGTTATAGAAGTTACTGCAAAAGTCTTAGTACCTGCACTTGTTGGTGTAGGAGCTACAACTGAGAATGGGGATGTGGTTGCAGATATGCTATATGAAGCTGAACCATCTGTATAAGTAATTGCCCAAGGGCCAGTACCTACCGAAGTAAATATCAAATTAGATAAAGTTGCATTTGCACATACAGTACCACCACCAGAGATAACAGTCATTGCGGTAGTATTTGGATTAACTACAACACTAAATGTACAGGCTGTAGAAATATTACCTGCTACGTCTGTAGCTGTATAGGTCACTGAATGAGTACCAACAGGGAATGTCTGACCTGAAAAGACTGGTATTGGCGTTGTAGCACCAGCTAATAACACCGTTTTTGACCATACTAAACTTCCTGAAGGAGTACAGTTATCTGTTGCCGTTGGTTCTGTCCAAGTAGCCGTTTGCGTACATTGACCTGCCGCTGGTGTTACAGTAACCGTTGAGGGACAACCTGCAATAATTGGAGTAATGTTGTCTTTTACAATAATTTTCTGAATATAAGTAGCTGTCAAATTGGCAAAATCTGTAACCGTCCATGTAATATTATAAGCATTTGTTCCAGTGGGCCCAGCCGTCAAATTAGTGGGCAAACCACTTGTTGCAAAATCATTGGTTAATGACTGTACGGCACAATTATCAGTAGTTGCAATTGCAATGGTTGCAGTAGTTGGGATAACATAATTTGCTTTCGGTACTTCACAACTTGCATCTACAAATAATATTTGGTCTGGTATATTTGCATTTGGACTTACAAATGTAGGAGGAATAATATCCTGCAAATTAATCACTATATCATCAGACGTGGGAGTACAAAGGGGGACATTAGTAACTGTCCAGCGTAATGTGTAAGAGCCATAGCCATGTATAGGGATAAATTTTGCCGTTGGGTCAGTACTTGTTGAAGTGACTGAACCAATTCCTGTTTGGAAACGGCCAGCCCCTGATACTGGTGTACCTGTTACCGTTGGAGAAAGTGGTGAAGCAACAACAGTCCAACTACCAGTTTCAGTTATTACTGGTACAGGAGTAGCCCCTAATTGTATAGGCTGTCCTGGGCAAGAACTCATGCTAACTGGGCCAGTATTTGCTTGTGAGGCAGATGGGTTTACGGTGAAAGTTCCAGGTAAATAGTTAATCGCATAATTACTTGCTAAAAATCCATTATCGCCAGTTGCTAATGTTGGCACAATTGGAATCGCTCCAGCAATAGCTGTACTACTTGTCAAGGTTACACGGGTTACTATTTCACCGTTTGGTAAGAATGATGGAGAATAGGTGAATTCAGTGCCTGCAAATATGAATAGGGCGTTTTGGCAGGCTGTTTGGTTCTTAGCGGTTATTGTGAGAGGGAATTTCCCAATAGTGAAAGTTTTACTGTCAGAACTTGCTAAATAATTAGCATCTCCTGTATAACTGTAAGATGCCTTTGCGGTGCCTGCATTGGTGTTGTCAGCATAAGTTGGCGTTAGGGTTAAACTCAAACCGCCCGCCCCAGTTACTAATACCGTTGCTGGGGTCTGTGGAGAACCAGTGTATGGAAATGGTCCAGCCGCCATAGTCACCGTGGTTATAGTAGCGGCTTTATTTACCGTCAAAGTCACCTCATCAGTAGCAAAATTACCACAACTATTTGTAATAATGCATTTATAAAGATAGCCACTCATGGCAACTGTTGGCAATGTAAACGTTAGCGTTGAAGCATTTGCCCCACTTATGTCAGTAAATGAACCAGTTCCAACTTTCACTTGCCATTGATACATTTCTGAACTTACATCACCTCCATTTGTAGCTACAACACTGAATGAGGCATTCGCTCCATAGGTTATTGTAGCGTTTGATGTATTTGGCTGAGTAGTAATAACAGGTACAGTCTTGATATTGATTGTTGAACTTGCCGAAAGCGTTGTCTCACAAAAAGTTGTGCTACTCGTAACTTTTGTAAGAACTAATGCCTGTGTAGCAGTTGCTCCAGTAATTGTTAAAGTTGCAATACCTGAGCCATTTAAAACAACTATATTTGGAGTACCATTTAGTTTATATGAAATAGTAGCATTTGCAGTTCCTTTCAGATTAAATATTGCATTTGTACCGCTACATATTTTACCATTAATATCTCCATTATTAGAAGCGATTGAAGCTGTTTGATTTCCTGTACTACAAGTTGGAGTAGTTACGGCAAGTCTCCCTGTACCATTTGTTCCAAAATAGGTAGCTTGTTTGTGGTCTGCGGTAGCGGCAGCCGTACTTCCCCAAGTCAGATTATTTGCTCCTTCTTCACCCAATGTTAGTGTTAGAGCAGTATGGTCTGTTCCTGATGAGCCAAGGGCTACGGAAGTTCCACTTGCCACACTAAAATTTCCAGTAAAATCTGAGGGTGAGCCATTAAAAGTTTTTATTCCACCATCACTAAAAGCAATGTTTACGCCATCGCCTAACTGAGTTCCTGTGTTTTGGTTGCCAGTACCATTATAAAGATAGTTTGCGGCAGCATTTAAAGCCTTTCCGCCTGAATTTCTTAAATGACCACTTGTATTAGAAAGATTAATACCATCTGCCGATTTTATGCCTAATGTTGCTCCACTTGATAGACTAAATAATCCAATGCCATCTATGAAATGAGTTCCATCTGTAAATTGTAAAGTTGAGCCACTTGCCACAGCTACATTAATAGCTCCTGTACCCGTAAAACTCCCTGGGTTTGTAAAAGATTGTGTTCCTGTTCCATTTATATTCAGTTGCCCAATAGAAGTACTTGGAGAAACCTCAACCGTTGTGCCTGAACTCCTTACAAAATTGCCCTTTAAATTAACTGTTCCTGTTATTGCAGCGGTACTTCCAAATGAAAGTCCTCCCGCTTGAAGTTTTAAATTGCCATCAATATTTAAAGTGGCATTAGATGCTCCCGAAATTCTAACAAATCCAGTACCAGCACTGATGATATCAAAATTACCTTTGACAGTAGAAGTCCCTGATGAAAATTGAACATTACCTGTTTGAGTAGGACAATTCCAATTAACATTACCATACGTTTCACTTGCGTTCATGGTCAATGTCCCTGATACGTAGCCATTTATATTTAGGGTAGAAGTAGCATTCCAATCTACATTCGCTGGAGTGGCACTACTTGGTATTGTTCCATTATTGATATTATGATTATAAATACCAGTAGAACCAATAGTCATTGTAGCCAAAGCACCTTTTGAAAATGCTCCAATACCCAAAAATCCAGTATTATAAGCCACAGTAAGCGTACCGTTTATTGTGGCAGAAGCAGTTGCACTCGTTGGCAATGTTAGGGTTAAATTTTTAGCTGGTGCAGGGCTTCCTTTTATAATTAAAGTTGAACCCACATCCACTATTAATGAGCTGGTCGTTGCAAAATTAACTATACTGGATGCCGCAGTATTTCCTTGCAATTCAACTGAAGTATTTGATGTTACTTGAAAGCCTGTCAATCCATTTGCCGCATTATAAGCAGGCACATTGGTTATAACCATTGTACCTCCATTATTGAATATTACCGATGCGTTTGGACTTGGAGCAGAACCTCCAGTCCAGTTACTTCCCACTTGCCAATCGCCCCCAGAAGTTGCACCTGTCCAAGTCTGAGCCATCCCACTAATCGACCCTCCAATAAACAATAAAAAAAACAAAAAACTCAATAGTGGTTTTTTGCCAAAAGAAATAAATATAGTTGGTCTATCGACAAAGTTATTAGCGGTTGATTTACCAGCAGACTCTAATAATGTCTTCATAAAACAGGAAATTGGAAGAAATAATAAGATTTTTACAATATAACTAAGCCGAAATCTGTCGGCATTGTGAAGGAGGGAAACCGTAAATCTTCGAGAAGGAACGACTGAAATAATTGGCATCTGAATAACCAACTTTAAAAGCCACTTCATAAATGGAATGATTTGTACTTATTAATAATTCTTTAGCCTTTTCGAGCCTGATTTTTTGAATGAATTCGGAGCAAGAAAGACTCGTCTCTTCGACTAATTTTCGGTGTACGTGCGATCGACTCATCTTCAGCGCATCGCAGAGAGTAGGGCATCCAAATAATTCATTATCATAATTGGCTTCGACAATATTTTGTGCAACCTTTAAAAAATCAGTATAGAGTGGCTTCATGGGAATAGTGCTTACTTTGATTAATTTTGAAAAATAGAATAACAAACGCATCTATACTCAACCTTCAAGATTGAGCATCTGTGTTTTAATTTTTTAATTATTAGTGGTCTTCAAAAAGTTGAGTAATTTGGTATTGTCTATTAATTTTTTTAATTCAAAGAGGTTGTTCCCACAGTATTCTCATTTTTAGAAAAGCTGCCGAAAAAGAAAGAAAGGAATGTTTTTGGGAGTGTGTTATTGTTGCTCTAATAAACTGTATTAATTTGAACTATTTTTTTAAAGTCTTAATTTCTGAGGTAATACAATATTACCAACTTTACTTAACATTTATTCTTTACTTATGTTATTTTTATCATTCGGTAAAAAACATGGTAGTTATGTTGCTGTTTTAATTATCTGTGTAATAATACATATAAGTATAATCCCCCATTCTTCACTATTGTATCTATTATCAAACGGTTATAATTTATTGAGTTTCTGCACTCATTTATAATATTACAAATATGGATAAATACACTTTCTTCACTATTGTTGTTATCATTATTCGGTAATATTTTAAGCTTTATTTTTCGGTAACGCAATAGTACGTACAAGGTTTAATACTCTACCTTCACTAAAGTTGTGTTGGTATTTGTGCTGCTAAGTCATTTCTTTAAAAGGTATTAAATCGGTTAATAATGAGGAAAATTATTATATTTCATTTCAATTATTTTTCGTAAATTCAAATTAAATTTGAATTACCCCATCAAAAAATATGAATTTATTAACAAACGTCCGTACCCATTATCGTGCTTGCAACCTATGCGAAGCCATCTGTGGTTTAGAAATTACGGTCAATGAAAATAATGAAATCCTTACCATCAATGGAGATAAAAAAGACCCTTTTTCACGAGGTCATATTTGCCCTAAAGCCCTTGGGTTAAAGGATATTTACTTAGATAAAAACCGATTAAAACAGCCTGTCAGGCGTACAGAAACAGGTTGGGAAACCATTTCGTGGAATGAAGCTTTTAATGAAGTAGCTTCAAAATTGAAATCTATTCAAGCTCAATACGGGAAAGATGTAGTAGGCATTTATCAAGGAAATCCTTCCGTACATAATTCGGGAACATTATTGTCGGCTCCTGCTTTTTTGAGGGCTTTGGGAACTAAAAACCGTTTCTCGGCCACTTCTGCCGACCAATTACCGCATCATTTTGTGTCTTCTTTGATGTTTGGACATCCACTTTTATTGCCCGTTCCGGACATCGACCGTACTGATTTTATGTTGATTATCGGTGGAAATCCTTTGGCTTCAAATGGCTCAATGATGACCGTTCCCGATGTGGCAAATCGTTTGAAAGCTATTCAAAAAAGAGGTGGGAAGTTTGTCGTAATTGACCCCAGAAAAACCGAAACTGCCAAAATCGCTGACCAACATATTTTTATAAAACCAGCCACTGACGTATATTTATTGTTATCAATTTTGAATGAGATTTTGAAAGGAAATTATGCCGATGCTCTTGCCCATCTTCCTCTTAATTCAGAAGCCGTTTTAACCCTTAAATCTGCTATTCAAAATTATACACCCGAAGCCGTTTCGAGTGTTACAGGAATTTCATCGGAAACCATTAAAAACCTTGTAAATGATTTGAAAATGGCTAAAATTGCCGTTGTGTACGGACGAATGGGCGTAAGTGTTCAAGCCTTTGGGGGCGTATGTCAGTGGTTGATAAATTGTATAAATATCTTTACGGGCAATATGGATTCGGCAGGAGGAGCTATGTTTCCACAACCCGCTTTTGACCTTTTAGGACGAGCAAAAAAAGGTGAAAATTATTTTAACCGTTACCAATCTGCCGTTAGAAAACTACCAGAATTTGATGGGGAATTACCCGTTTCGGCGATGGGTGAAGATATTTTGGCGGGTGGTATAAAAGCCCTTTTTACCATTTGTGGAAATCCTGTTTTGAGTACCTCCAACGGAACGCAATTAGATACGGCTTTGGAAGGATTGGAATACATGGTTGCTGTGGATATTTTTATTAATGAAACTACCCGACACGCCAATATTATTTTGCCGCCAACAACGGGTTTGGAAGTAGCGCATTATGACATAGCTTTTTATAATTTATCGGTCAGAAATATGGCAAAATATTCGGAGCCATTATTTGAAAAAGACAATAATCAACGCCACGATTGGGAGATATTTGAGGAGATAAAAAATCGCATGATTGCTCAAGTAGATTCTAAAATCCCAGCACCCAAAAATCCCGAAGAGAAATTATCCATGGCAATCCAATATGGTCTGTATGGAAAAGAAGGCTTAACCCTCCAAAAGCTAAAAGATAATTCACATGGTGAAGATTTAGGCGCTTTGCGTCCGTGTTTGAAAGATAAATTATTGACTGATAATCAGGAAGTTAATATTAGTCCTTTATTGATTTTGAACGATTTAGAAAGAGTAAAAGTCAATTTTCAAAAATTGTTGGCAGATGCACAAAATACAGAATTTGACTTGCAGTTAATTGGCAGAAGACATCTCAGAAGTAATAATTCTTGGATGCATAATGCTGAAAGATTAATCAAAGGACGTGACCGTTGTACGCTCATGATTCACCCCGAAACTGCGGCCATTCGTGGGATTGAAAATCTGGAAAAAGTACAAATTGAATCCAGAGTTGGTAGGGTAGAAATTATCGTGGAAATCACCGATGAAATTATGCCAAATGTTGTGAGCATTCCGCACGGTTTTGGCCACGCTCGCAAAGGTGTACAACTGGATATTGCCACCGCTCACGCAGGCGTAAGTTTGAACGATTTAACGGATGATTTACTAATTGATGAATTGACGGGGAATTCGGCTTTTTCGGGTGTGCCTGTTCGGATTTTGAGGTAGTCTTGTTTGAGACTGTAGTCTGTGGTTTGGTTCAAGCCTGGAGACTTGAACCAGTGAGGGTATTTAATTTTAAAATGTATAAATGGCTGTTATTACGAACTTAGTGAAGTAATCTGTTGGATTGGTGAAAAAGAGTTTAAAAACTTCTGCCCGTAAGCTAACAGATTGCCACGCTTCGCTCGCAAATGACAGCCATTTATACATTCCTTACTTGAACACTGATAATTGTTCAGTGAAAATTTAAACTATTCTGTCTTCCCTCCGACATCTGCAAATCCCCTTTTCTCCGTAAATTTGCTGTATGAATAAACTGAAATCACCCCTTTGGCTCATCAAATTAACCCATTTTGAATACTGGACTTGGTGGATGTTTTACATTCCATTGCTTCCATATTGGCTTTTTCAAGCGATACGCACTCGTTCGCTGACTTTCTTTACCAATGCCGACCCGTGCATAGATTATGGTGGTTTTTTTGGAGAATCCAAGATGGAAATTCTCCGTCAAATTCCGAGAGAATATTTACCTAAAACCATTTTTATTGAAAAACAAACAGACTTAAAAAGCATCGTTGATAGGCTTATTCAGGAGGATTTAGTCTATCCAATTATTTGTAAACCAGACGTAGGCGAAAGAGGTAATCAAGTTGAAAAACTATACAGTAATTATGATTTGGTAACATATTTAGGCAAGGTTCAAGACGATTTTATTATTCAAGAGTTCATTACTTATGACATCGAATTAGGCGTTTTGTATTATCGCTATCCAGATTCACTAAATGGAAAAGTTTCTTCGGTAACTCGCAAGGAATTTTTGTCGGTTTTTGGGGATGGAAAATCCAATGTTGAGCAATTGATGCAGCAAAGCACCCGTGCCAGATTTCAGATAGATTCCATGCGTAATCGTTTGGGCGATATGGGGATGAAGGAAGTCATCAAATTGGGTGAAAAAAGAATTCTTGAACCCATCGGAAACCACTGTCGGGGAACAAAATTTTTGGATAATAACTTTTTGTTAAACAGTAACTTAGATGAAGTTTTTGATAAAATTGCTCTAACGATTGACGGTTTTCATTACGGACGTTTTGATTTGAAAGTGAAATCAATTGAGGATTTATACGAAGGCAAAAATATTAGAATTATGGAATTGAACGGGGTAAGTTCTGAACCTGGACACATTTATGATCCTAAAAATACACTTTGGGCGGCTTATCGAGATTTGGCTCATCATTGGAAAATTATTGCCGATATTTCCATCCAACAACAACGAAAAGGAATTATGCCCTTACCCTTCGAAATATTATGGAAAGTGGTAAAACAACATTTTGTTTCGTAGAGTGACTGTTAAATTATGGAAAATTTCAAATAAATAAGTTACGAAAAATTTATTTATTTGTAGAGAAAAAATTGCCAAATCAAGTGGTGATGAAGTTTTAAATGTAATCAAAATGCTCATTTTCGTAATCACTTTTTTCATCAGTTTCGTAGGTTCAATTCATCCTGGACCTTTGAATCTTTCCGTTATTCAAACTACCTTACAGAAAGGACTTTTTCCAGCACTATTATTGGCTTTTGGCGGGGTAATTCCTGAAATGATTTACGGATATTTGGCAGTAGAAGGAGTAATGATTTTCAAGCAATACCCCTTTGCTTTTCAAGGTATGCAATGGGCGGTAGTTCCTATTTTATGGGGTTTGGGTATTCAACAAATTATTGCTTCTCGACAACCTAAACAAATATTAGAAAACGCAAAAGAATATAGTCAAACTACTTCAAAAGGAGTGTCCACTCGGGGAGCATCCACTCGGGGCTTTTTTCTCTCTCTTTTCAATCCTCAATTATTGCCTTATTGGATAGTAATCTTGATAAATTATCAAAATTATGATTTTTTAAAAATTATTGAGTTATCCGACAAAATTTTCTTTATATTCGGTACGAGTTTAGGAGCATTTGCGCTTAACTATGTGTATGCTTACGTGGCATTTAAGCAGCGAGAAAGGGTTTTTAAATATTTAAATCAAAAACATTTTGAACAAATTATTGGTTGGACTTTTGTGATTATGGGGCTTTTTCAAGTCATAAAATTGAGGTAATACTGTATAAATTTGTGTTGGAAAACAATAAATCCTTTTAATTTCTGAAATCAAAAGGATTTTATTGCCTAATTTGAGGTGGCGGTCTCAAAAAAAATGTTGTTCTGTATGAACATGGTATAAATTATAAGTCACTTTGCGGTTAGATATTTAACTTGATAATTTATGGTACAAATATCTATAAATATACGGTTACCGTACAATACCTAACGTAGGTATATTTAAACCACTCCCTAATTTTAATAAATGAACACACATCAAAATTATGAAAATATCATTACTCACGCCAAAAATACTTGGACAGAAATGACAAAAACGCATCCAGAGCAATTTGATACAAAATTATTCGATGAAAATTTACTGGATTTGCTTTCTCAAAATTCCAATACCGTCATTGCGGTTATCGGACTTAAAGATTATCGGAAATTATATCTGAGTAAAAATGTAAACGATATTTGGGGATATCGTATCGAAGACAACTCAATCTTAGGCGTCCTTCAATATGTTAATATGCTGTCTTTTAATCACGCTCTTTTCCCCATAATTGCGGGTAATTGGTACATAAAATGTTTGAAATCGGTGGCTTACGAAGATAAAATAAACCAAAAAATAGCTTTCGTAGGAGCGCAATTCAAAACACGTTTTGGTCAAACCAAACGAACTTTTATACAAACTGGACATTTAGAGGAAGATACCGACAGAAATCCAATCAATATTATTAATTCGATTCAAGATATTAGCCATCTGATGAAAGATGATTTTTGGTGGGGGCGTTATGCTTATGGAGATGATTGTCAAAAAGTAAAATATTACCATTCATCCGTTGGAAAAGCAGTTGATGGAGATATTGTGTCAGACCGAGAAAAAGATATTCTAAAACTTATTCAACAAGGTTTAGATTCTCCTGAAATTGCGGATAAATTATGTTTGAGTCTTTCTACGATACACACCCACCGCAAAAATATGCTTGCTCGTACAGGTATGAAAGACGTAACAGCATTGCTACAAATTGCACTTTCTCTGGGAATGATTTAAACCTGATTGCCTTTTTATACTTATCAAAAAGCCCAGTTAATTCTTTGTGGATTAAACTTGGCTTTCTTTGTTTTAAATCAATGCTTGTTACAATTTTTGATAACCTATCACATTTTTAGGATTTTATCCATAAATTTGTAATGGAACATGGATGAAATAGTACGTTATTTTGTGTATTTTCCTAATATCCTTACTCATAAAAATCCCTCCAAATGACCACTGAAAAGTTGTATCAT
The DNA here is from genome assembly GCF_964672035.1 of Arcicella sp. Classification (NCBI taxonomy): domain Bacteria; kingdom Pseudomonadati; phylum Bacteroidota; class Cytophagia; order Cytophagales; family Flectobacillaceae; genus Arcicella; species Arcicella sp. The sequence goes on along the minus strand of NZ_CBABQS010000052.1, from coordinate 19,899 downwards.
CTTCCCGTTATGCTTCAAGAATGCCTTGAAGGTCTAAATATTCGCCCTGATGGCGTATATGTGGACGTTACTTTCGGGGGCGGAGGGCATTCCAAAGCAATCCTCGAACGTTTGGGCGAAAACGGCAAACTTATCGCCTTCGACCAAGACCCTGATGCCAAACAAAATTCACTCGCTTTTGCTGACGATAAACGCTTCACTTTTATCGAAGCCAATTTTAGAAATATTAAAAAATATCTTCGGTTGTACGGCGTAAAAAAAGTGGATGGAATCTTGGCCGATTTCGGCATTTCATCGCATCAAATTGATGAACCAAGTCGTGGATTTTCAACTCGTTTTGAGGGAGATTTGGATATGCGAATGAATCAAAAATCGGAGGTTTCTGCACTCAATGTTATTAATGAATATCCAGAAGCACAACTTCATAAAATTTTAGGAATGTATGGCGAAGTGAAAAATGCCAAAACCCTCGCCAGTGGAATCGTCAGTGCAAGGATGAATTCACCCATCAAAACAACGGGCGAGTTTAAGGCAGTTTTGGACAAATTTGCGCCTAAATTCAAGGAGTTTAAATATTACGCTCAGGTTTTCCAAGCCATCAGAATTGAGGTCAATCAAGAATTAGAAGTTATTCAAGAATTTTTGGAGCAAGTACCTGAATTACTGAAAGATACTGAAAGCAGATTGGTAATTATGACCTTTCATTCTTTAGAAGATAGATTAGTTAAAAATTATATCAAAGCGGGTAATTTCAAAGGAGAAATGGATAGAGATATTGTTTTCGGAACGGTTACTAAACCCTTGGAAGGCATCACCCGAAAACCCATTGAAGCATCTCTCGATGAATTATCAAGTAATAACAGAAGCCGAAGTGCAAAATTGAGAGTTGCTACAATTGTCTGATTTGGGATTTTCGATTTGAGATTTTGGATTTAATTTTGAATCTAACAAAATCCCAAATCCCAAATCCCAAATCTCAAATCAAATCATGGCAAAAAACGTATCAAAAAATAAAAATAGAAGCTCCGCAACTTACCGACCAAGTAAGGGGATTTTTGCTTTTTTCGACCGTGTTTTTAACATGGATAAAATATTGGGAGGCAAATTTCCGGCTTCTCAATTGAGATACGTTATCTGGATTTCGGGACTGATTGTCATTTATATTATTTCATCACTCAATGCGGAAAGTCTTATTCATCGAATTGATAAAATGAAGGCAGAAGTAGAAGAACAGCGAGCCGATTTTACTACTCGAAAAGCCGATTTTATGAAGGCTGGAAAGCAATCAGAAATCATCAAAAGAGTTGAACCAATGGGCTTGCAAGAAAACAAAACACCACCTACTAAGATAATTGTGAAAGAATAGCTTTGAGATGTGAGCCATGAGCTTTTAGTAAAAAAAATCTGCTCATTTCTCAAAGCTCATGGCTCAAAGCTAATAAAAAATGAACATCAAAAGAGACATCATATTTAGGGTTCGCCTTATGTTTTTGTTCATCCTCCTTTTTGCGGGGGGAATTGTTTGGCGTATTGTGAAATTACAAACGATTGAGGGCGTAAAATGGCGTGATAAAGCCAAACGTGTGTACGTGAAGGAAAGGGTTGTGGATGCTGTTAGGGGCAATATTTATGCTGCCGATGGTAGTTTATTAGCCACTTCTTTGCCCAAGTATAAATTAGGATTTGACCCACTCGTGTCAATGATTAACAAAGGAAATACCAAAATTTATGATGATGGTATTGATTCATTGTGTCACCTTTTAGCAAATTTTTATGGTGATAGAGACTGGAAAGATTATTATTCAATGATTGATTTAGCTCGCCGAGATAAAGTAAGTTATATTCGATTAAACGAAAGAAAGATTGATTTTCAACAGCGAAAAGCCATGGAAACTTGGCCCATTTTCAGAAATGGAAAATTTAAAGGTGGGGTCGTTTTTGAAAAAACCAATGAGCGTTATAATCCATTCGGAAAGATGGGTTTTAGAACCATTGGCTACAAAAAAGAGAAAGAAAAAGTTGGAATTGAAAATAGTTTTGACTCGCAGTTGGCGGGAACCAATGGGAAAGGTATTTTTGAAAAAATTGTGGGCGGAAGTTGGCGACCGATTGATGGTGGTGAGGAATCTATTCCAATTCCAGGCGTAGATATTCACACGACGATTGATGTAAATATTCAGGATGTGGCGGAAACGTCTTTGATGAAATATTTAAAACAATTGAATGCCGACAAAGGCTGTGTGGTGGTAATGGAAGTGGAGACGGGCGAAATTAAAGCCATGACAAATCTTACTCGTTTACGGGATACCTTGGCGTATGCGGAAACTTACAACCATGCTGTGTTAGGACTTTCAGACCCTGGTTCGGTCTTTAAATTGCCTTCGATGGTGGCCATGATGGAAATAAATTCTGGGCTCACTAACGAAGATTGGGTTCATACGGGAGATGGAACGCTAACGATTGGCAACAAAACCTTGAGAGATACCAAAGCCCACGGAACCATTACGGCGCAACAAGTCTTTGAAACTTCGTCAAATGTGGGTATGGCAAAATTAATGCAAAAATACTTTGGTGGAAAAGAAAGAGAATATTACAAAAAAATGCACGAATTTCATTTGGATGAACCCTTAAATTTTCAATTACGTCCCGATGCTCGGCCAGTAATCAATACGCCAAGATTGGGAGATATAACAGCAATGCCTTGGAATGCAATTGGTTATGGAACGTCTTTAACACCTTTGCAAATGTTAGCATTTTATAATGCCATTGCAAATAATGGAAAATGGATACAGCCAATTATTGTGAAGCAAACCCAAATTGTTGATAAAATTGAAGATGATTATAAGGTTTCTCAAGTGAAATACGAAGAACCTTTATGTAGCAAAGAAACCTTGATAAAGGTGAGAAAAATGTTAGAAGGCGTAGTAGAAAGAGGAACTGCGATGAACATAAAGAATGATTTATATAAAATTGCGGGTAAAACAGGCACGTCTCGGAAGTTTATCAATGGTAAATATCGGGAGGGAATGTATTATACCTCTTTTATCGGATATTTTCCTGCCGATGCGCCCAAATATAGTATTGTCGTGATGATTGATAATCCTCGTGGCGTGAAACAGGAAGCCCTTTTTGCCGCAGAAGCCTCGGCACCCGTTTTTAAGGAAATAGCCGATAAAATTTACGCTTGCGATATCAGAATGCACAAATTGCTGAACACTAAAAATCCAGATGCAAGGCAGTTTGCTACCACCAAGCAAGTCGTTCATACCTCAGATATCAAGGCGATTTGTGGAGAATTTAAAGTAGAAAAAGTGCCTACCAATGAGGGCTGGTCGGTTGTGCGGGGCGATGGTGGCGTTTTGGAATATCAAACTCGCCAAAATCCCAAAAGTACGGTGCCAGATACCCGAGGGATGACGCTGAAAAACGCTTTGTATGTGCTTGAAAACAAAGGGTTTAAGGTCTCATTTAAAGGAGCTGGCAAGGTTATTAGCCAATCCGTGCAACCAGGTGCAACAACCATCAGAAATAGAAATATTGGATTATTATTAAACTAAAGTTCTTGTTAAGTATTTTAAAAATAACCCTTCATTAAAATGTCAATTATTCAAAATCCATCTGAAAAAAACTCGAATAATCCCAAGCAATCTTTCTTGCGAAATGGGTTATTGGGTGCATTGTTGCTTGGTGTAATTTATTTATTTTATACACAATTTGGTCAAAATAAAAAAACTGATTTGACGGTAAGTCAAATTCAAATGAATGCCGAAGAAATCAAGGCAATCAATACTGACCTTGTCCGCTTGAGAGATGATATTAAAGATAATCGAACCAATATTCAGGAAAAGCAAAAGAAAATAGATGCCCTACAAGCCAAATTAGAAACTATTTCTGAGGAACGAAATAACAGTAATGATCGTGAGCGTGAAACGATGATGGCACTTTTGCGAAAGCAAATTGCCCAACTATCGGTTGATAAAACCCGAATACAAGCTCAAATGACCAAAACGATTGGTGAATACGAAGTTAGAATTGCTAACTTTCAGAAGATTTTGCAAGAAAAAGATAGCATCATTTCCTACCAAAAAACAACAATTCAAGAGTTAGAAAGTAACGTTGCCATCAAAAAAGCGGAAGTAAATGAATTGCAGGGCGAACTAAAAGAAACGGATAATATATTGAATATTTTGGATAATAAAATTCACGTAACGGTTACAAACGTAGGATTTTATTCCAACGGTTTTGATGATGCAGATAACGAATTATCTGATTCTAAAAACAAAAAAGACATTTCAGAAATGGGGATTTTTTATTCATTAAGTAGAAAATTACAGAATGATGAAAAATTAATTGCTGAATTGACATTACCAAATAGTGCTATCGTTGGTAAAAAAGAATTTACCAGACAAGACATTGAAAACATTGAAAAGCAATCTGAAAAAAGTGGCGTAGATAGACCCATGAGCATTAAAATTCAGAAAGGCTCATTTGATACGCCTTTGAAAGTGAATTTTTACATCAAAGCAGGAACAGGCGAAAAACATACTTTTTTGATTGATTCAAAATTGATTACAGATTTGAAAGCGAAACAGATTTATTGAACTCAATATCCAAAAAATTAGGCACACGGATTAAACGGATTAGACACGGATATCATTAATAAAAACCGTGTTTAATCCGTGTTCTATTTGTATACTTTAATTGATTTATCTATTATGAAAACACTATCCCAACTTACCGTAAATATTAAAAATAAAACCCTCATCGGCAATCCAGATGTGATGGTTTCTGAAATTACTATCGATTCTCGAAAAGTATCCGAAGATTCCTTGTTTGTGGCTTTGAAAGGAACACAAGTGGATGGACATACCTTTATTCAGAAGGCAATCGAGATGGGTGCAAAATCTATACTTTGTGAAGATTTACCTGAAAACCAGCCTGAAAATGTAACGTTTCTGCAAGTTCAAGATGCTTCCGAAACCTTAGGGTATTTGGCTTCTGAATTTTACGATAATCCTTCTAAAAAACTCAAATTAGTCGGTATCACAGGCACCAATGGTAAGACGACTACAGTGATGTTATTGTTCCGTTTATTCAGAAATTTGGGCTATCGTTGTGGGCTTATTTCCACCGTGCAAAACCAAATTGATGAAGATATTATTCCTTCAACGCATACCACTCCTGATGCGGTTAATCTCAATCAATTATTAGCAAAAATGGCTAAAGCGGGTTGTACTCACGCATTTATGGAAGTGAGTTCGCACGCTGTGGTGCAACACCGCATTACGGGTGTGAGTTTCACAGGCGCAATTTTCTCGAATATTACCCACGATCATCTCGATTTTCACGGTACGTTTGATAATTACATCAAAGCTAAAAAGGGATTTTTTGATGCACTTCCAAAAACTGCTTTTGCTTTAATTAACCTTGATGATAGAAGGGGAGGAGTTATGGTGCAAAATACCAAAGCAAGCATTAAAACGTATTCTTTAGAAACGCTTGCTACCGTGAAAGGACGCATCGTGTCGGACAGTATTTACGGTTTACAAATGGAAATAAATAACCACGATATTCACTTTCAATTGATTGGAACATTTAATGCCTATAATTTGATGGCAATTTACGGAGCAGCAATGCTTTTGGGCGAGGATTCTAACGAAGTTTTAGTAGAAATGTCAGGCTTGAAAACTGCTCCAGGACGTTTTGAGCAAATAGTTTCAATGAAAGACCAAAAGGTAGGAATTGTAGATTATGCCCATACGCCCGATGCTTTGGAAAATGTTTTAAAAACTATTAATCAGATAAAAGACGGCAATCAGCAAGTTATTACCGTTGTGGGTTGTGGAGGAAATCGTGATACGACCAAACGCCCCATTATGGCAAAAATTGCTTGTGAATTATCCAACAAAGTAATCCTAACTTCTGATAATCCAAGAAATGAAGATCCAACTGAAATTTTGGAACAAATGCGTAAAGGTATTCCACCCATTGATTTCAAAAAGACACAAATTATTGAAGACCGAAAAGAAGCTATTTTTTTGGCAGTCAGAGAATTAGCACAGGATGGTGACATTATTTTAGTAGCTGGGAAAGGGCACGAGAACTATCAAGAAATCAAAGGAATAAAATATCATTTTGATGACAAAGAGGCCCTGGCGGAGGCTTTTGAAGCTAACTAAGTATTAAAGAGAGGTAAGCCAAAGGTCCACGAACGATTGCTCGTTTCTGGGTTGGGAAAGGGGTATTATTGGTAATTTGTTGAATATATGCTGATAAACTTTTAAGAAAATTCATGATGAAGAGATAATGTGCGTTGATTTATTTATAGCACAAAGGTTGTACTAAAAAAAATAGGAATCAATACCGTTTAATAAAAGTGCAGAGATTTAATAATTTGATAAAATAGGTTCGGAAGGAGATGTTTGAGCCTATTTGGTATAAAAATAGCTGAATATTGGTTCGACAAATCATTTTAATATATAAAAATGGAGAAAATTTATGAGTTTTCTGGGATAAGTTGCTAAATCTATCAACCCAAATCAGCCATTCTACGAAACAAAATTTGAAATAAAAATGGTTATACGTTATTATTTTATAATCATTTTATTTAATTTATTAGAACAAAGAAAAGGATTAAGCTACTTACATTTCGTTAAATTTTACTTCAAAAATGCCTGTTATTGCGTAAATTGCACGATGCAATCAGTAGAATTCCAAGAAGAAATCACGGTTTTTGCCGACGTGATTATTCCCGTTGCCATTCCGAATTTATATACCTATCGTGTGCCTCGTGAACACGCTACGAGCATTTGTGTGGGGGCGAGAGTCATTGTGCAATTTGGCAAAACGAAGGTCGTAACGGCTGTCGTAGCTAAACTTCATAATACGCCACCCGCCAAATATCAGGCAAAATATGTCCTTGAATTATTGGACGATTCGCCCTTGGTTACACCCCAACAAATTGACTTATTCCATTGGATATCAGAATATTATATGTGTACGGTCGGTGAAGTGTTGAACGTTGCTTTACCGTCTGGGCTCAAAATTTCGAGTCTTTCAAAAGTTCAATATAACCCCGAATTTTCTTATCCCGAATTACTAACCGACCGTGAAGTTTTGATAATCGAAGAGCTGAAAAAACACCAATCTTTGAATTATGATGAACTCGCCCGTTTTGCCGAAGTAAAAAATGTTTACCATATCATTAAGTCTTTAATTCAGAAAAAAGCGATTATTGTTTTTGAAGAAGTTCGTGAAAAATATTCGCCTAAGATTCTGAAAAAAGTAAGGTTAAATGCTTTTTACGAAGAAGAAAATTATCTGAAAGCCCTTTTAGGTGAATTAGAGAAAAAACCAAAACAATTAGATATTCTCTTAAATTATCTTCGTCACGTTCCCGTGTTGCGAACTCCCGAATTGAATCGTAAAGGCTTGGAAAAGAAAGCTTTAGTCAAAGAAGATGTTTCGGATAGTGCTTTGAAAACCTTAATCAAAAACGGAATTTTAGAGCAATTTGAAATTATCGTAAGTCGATTTGAGGAAGATTTAGATTTTGTGGAAGCACCCGTTCCAATTCTTTCAACATCGCAAGAAAAGGCTTTTTCTGAAATTATGAACAGTTTTCAAGACAAGCAAACTACCTTACTGCACGGAATTACGGGAAGTGGCAAAACGGAGGTGTATATCAAACTGATTGAACAGGTTTTAGAAAGTGGTTCACAAGTTTTGTATCTCCTGCCCGAAATTGCTTTGACTACCCAAATTGTCATCAGATTACGGAAAGTTTTTGGGGATAAAATGGGTATTTATCACTCCCGATTTTCGGATAATGAACGGGTTGAAGTTTGGAAAGGCGTTGTTTCTGGTAAATTTCAATTTGTGGTTGGGGTGCGTTCTGCCGTGTTTTTGCCTTTTAATAACTTGGGCCTAATCATTGTGGATGAAGAACATGAAACTTCCTACAAACAATTTGACCCCGCACCAAGATACCACGCCCGAGATGTAGCGGTCGTGATTGCCCACCGACAAAAGGCGAAAGTTTTGTTGGGTTCAGCCACGCCTTCCATCGAAAGTTTTTATAATGCCCAAACTAATCGTTACGGTTTTGTGGAAATGAAAGAACGCTTTGGAAATACGCAATTGCCTGATATTGAACTGATTGATGTTAAAATTGCTCGAAAACAAAAGATGGTAAAAGGCGATTTTTCGGATTTGATGTTGGATAAAGTAAGGCTCAATTTAGAGCAAAAACAACAAACTATTTTCTTCCAAAACCGCCGAGGATATTCGCCTTATATTCAGTGCGAAGACTGTGATACGATTGCTTCTTGCAATAATTGCGATGTCAGTTTGACCTATCATTATAACGGTCAGGAATTGCGTTGTCACTATTGCGGATTTCACGAACCCATGCCCCGAACTTGTCAGGCTTGCGGTTCTGCCAAATTGCGGACGAGAGGTTATGGTACAGAAAAAATTGAAGAAGAATTACAAATTTTGTATCCCTCAGCTAAAATTGCCCGCATGGATTTGGACACAACTCGTACAAAATATGCCTTTCAAACGCTGATAAATGAAGTGGAAAGTGGGGGCGTGGATATGCTCGTGGGTACACAAATGGTAGCTAAAGGGCTTGATTTTGAGAAAGTTAGCTTAGTATGCGTCTTCGATGCCGACCGTATGATTCACTTTCCAGACTTTCGTGCGGCAGAAAGGGCTTTTCAATTATTAACCCAAGTTTCGGGTCGGGCGGGGCGGAGAAGTACGCAAGGAAAAGTATTAATTCAGACCAATAATCCTTCCCAAAAAATCCTGACGCAAATTATTGAAAACGATTATGTGGGTTTATACAAAGACGAAATAAAAGAGCGAGAAGATTTTCAATATCCGCCCTTCACCAGACTTATTCAATTGACTATCAAACATATAGATGAACCAATGGCCGAAAAAGCCGCCATTGAATTAGCCAATAAATTATCCGAAAAACTGAGCAAGCAAAGAGTTTTAGGGCCAGAAAAACCCTTGGTAGAACGCATCAGAAATCAGTTTTTGTTTGAAATAATGGTCAAATTAGAGAAGACTTTAAACCTAAAAGCCGCCAAAGAATTCATTGCCGAGGAAGTAATGAATATCAGATTATCAAAGGATTTTAAAGGGGTTTCTATGGTAGTGGATGTGGATTGTGGGTAAAGGATTGGAATAAATACTGATGGCATGACTCAAAGTCATGCCATCAGTATAATTACAACAAAAACCCTACTTCTCCAACATCTCCCTCAAAGCCTTATCAGTTTGAAAACCAACGGCTCGCATGACCATTTTACCGTCTTTGAAAATTAAAAATGTTGGGATTTCATCTACTTTAAAATCGGCTACTAATGCCTTGTTTGCGTCTGAATCTACTTTTTCTATGGCAACTTTATCACCCAATTCAGCCTTCAATTTATCAACTGTGGGCATCATTTTTAGACAAGGAGCACACCACGTTGCGTAGAAATCTAACATGACCACTTTACCGCCTTTCAATAAATTATCTAAATATTCTTTCGACATCGCATTTTTTGAATCCGCTGGTTTTACGCCTTCTACGGGTTTCATTTTGGTAGTCCATTTCAAATAGCCACCGCCCATTTCATAAATTTCTTTGAAACCATTTTGTCGCATGATGTTGGCAGCCTCGGCACTTCTTCCACCCGATAGACAATAAACAAAAATGGGTTTGGTTTTATCCAAAGTCTGAATTTTTTCTGCAAAATCTGGACTTTTATAATCCACGTTTTGGGCTTTTGGTAAATGTCCACCACCGAATTCGCCCGTGGTGCGTACATCTACGAGTTGAGCGTTTTGCGTTTCAGCATATTTTTTCTCAAAATCGTCGGTTGACAAAACTTGTGAGAGGCAAATTACCTGATTTGCAAAATATAATATGGTAAAAAATATAATTGAACGAATATTATTTTTCATTTTTTTGAGTATTAATGCTATTACTGATTTAAACTATTGGAAAAGTACAAACAATTTTGAAAAAAGGATTAATTTTGAAGTTTGAAAAGAGAAGTGTTCAATTTTCAAGTCTCAATGTTCGGCTTTCAACATTTTACTATTGATAAAATATTGATTTTTGAATAATGAAAATTACAAAATAATAACGTTTTAAAATTATTTTATTTTATATTTTCGCTAAATATAGAATAAAATCAAAAACAAAATCTAAGCAAAATGAGTGCAATTAAGTCCGTACACGCAAGACAAATTTTGGATTCTCGTGGAAATCCAACAATCGAAGTAGATATTCATACCGAAGACGGTGCTTTTGGACGTGCCGCTGTGCCTTCGGGTGCTTCAACGGGTATTCACGAAGCCGTTGAGTTACGTGACGAAGATAAAAGTGTTTATGGTGGCAAGGGTGTTTTGAAAGCCGTTGATAATGTAAATACAAAAATTGCTGAGGAACTTTGGGGTATGGAAGTTTCTGAACAAAGTATGATTGACCGTATCATGATTGATTTGGACGGTACGCCAAACAAGGGAAATTTAGGAGCAAATGCTATTTTGGGCGTTTCTTTGGCAGTAGCTAAAGCAGCGGCTCAAGAGTCTGGTTTGTCATTATATCGTTATATTGGTGGTGTTAATGCCAATACTTTGCCAGTGCCAATGATGAACATTTTGAACGGTGGTTCGCACGCTGATAACTCGATTGACTTCCAAGAATTCATGGTTATGCCCGTGAAAGCTGAGTCATTCTCGCACGCTTTACGCATGGGAACTGAGGTTTTTCATGCGTTGAAAGGTGTGTTGAAATCGAAAGGATATTCAACTAACGTAGGGGATGAAGGTGGTTTTGCTCCAAACATCAAATCTAACGAAGAGGCTATCGAAATCGTTTTGCAATCAATTGAAAAAGCAGGTTTCAAGCCAGGTGAAGATATTTTCATCGCAATGGATGCTGCTGCTTCTGAATTTTATGACGAAAAAACTGGTCTTTATACTTTCAAGAAATCGGATGGTAAGCAATTGAATAACATGGAAATGGCCGCTTATTGGAAGACTTGGGCGGATAAATATCCAATTATTTCTATCGAAGACGGTATGGCTGAAGACGATTGGGCTGGTTGGGCAGAACAAACTCGTTTGTTAGGAAAACAAATCCAATTAGTAGGTGACGATTTGTTTGTAACGAACGTGAAACGTTTACAAATGGGAATCGAGCAAGGAATTGCGAATGCTGTGTTGGTGAAAGTAAACCAAATCGGTTCTTTAACTGAAACAATTGATACCATCAATTTAGCGAAACGTAATTCATACAAAAACATTATGTCGCACCGTTCTGGCGAGACTGAAGATTCAACAATTGCTGATTTAGCGGTTGCTTTGAACACGGGTCAGATCAAAACTGGTTCGGCTTCTCGTTCAGACCGTATGGCGAAATATAATCAATTGCTTCGTATCGAAGAGGAATTAGGAGCAAATGCTTATTTCCCAGGATTGAATATGTAATCATAAATATTGGCAAAAAGCCCTTTCAGAATTTTCTGGAAGGGCTTTTTGTGGTTTAATATTTTAACAAAACAAAAAGAGACGCTGAAATTCAACGTCTCTTTTTGTTTAATTTATCTCGAAAGGTACAAATTTCGTTCCCCATAAACCTTTCTGAAAAAATCATCTTTCAGTGAATCTATGAAATAAATTGCTTCTCCTGTCGATTTCATTTCTGGTCCTAATTCCATGTTTACATTCGGGAATTTATTGAATGAAAATACGGGTATTTTGATGGCATAACCTTTTTTCTTAGGTTGAAAGTTGAAATCTTTTACTTTCGCTCCCAACATCACCTTCGTTGCGTAATTCACGTAAGGTTCTTGGTAGGCTTTGCAAATAAACGGAACCGTCCGTGATGCTCTCGGATTGGCTTCGATGATATAAACAATTTCGTTCTTCACGGCAAATTGGATATTTAGTAAGCCTTTGGTTTTCAGAGCGATAGCGATTTTTTTGGTATGGGCTTCAATTTGTTTGATAACATTTTCGGATAAATCAAACGGAGGCAAAACAGAATGTGAATCGCCTGAGTGAATCCCTGCGGGTTCGATGTGTTCCATGATTCCGATGATATACACATCTTCGCCATCACATATTGCATCGGCTTCTGCTTCAATCGCATTTTCAAGGAAATGGTCAAGCAAGATTTTATTTCCTGGAATATCTCTTAAAATATCAACTACGTGTTGTTCCAATTCTTGTTCGTTGATGACAATTTTCATCGACTGCCCACCCAATACATACGAAGGACGCACCAACAATGGAAAACCTAATTCACGACTCACCTCAACGGCATGGTCTGCCGATTCAACTACACCAAACTTAGGAAAAGGAATCTCATTTTCTTGTAATAAAGCCGAGAAAGCCCCTCTATCTTCCGCCAAATCAAGGGCTTCAAAAGAAGTACCGATAATTTTGATGCCGTATTTAGACAATTTTTCTGCTAATTTCAATGCTGTTTGTCCGCCCAATTGAACGATAACACCTTCTGGTTTTTCGTGTTGAATGATGTCGTAAACGTGTTCCCAGAAAACGGGTTCAAAGTATAATTTATCGGCAATGTCAAAATCTGTCGAAACTGTTTCGGGATTCGAGTTAATCATAATCGTTTCATAACCCGCTTCTTTCGCCGCTAAAATTCCATGAACACACGAATAATCAAACTCAATTCCTTGTCCAATTCTATTAGGGCCAGAACCCAAAACCACCACTTTCTTCTTATTCGTAGAAATGGACTCATTATCCAAGGTTTCAGAACCTTGCGAGAATGTTGAGTAGAAATAAGGCGTTGAGGCTTCAAATTCTGCCGCACAAGTATCCACACATTTATATACCCGTTTGATACCTAAGTTATTTCTTTTGTCGTAAATCTCTGATTCTAAGCAATTTAAAGAATAAGCGATTTGTCTATCGGCAAAACCTTTATGCTTGGCTTCTTCTAATAAATCCTTTGGAACGTTGATGAGATTAAATTTCTCCATTTCGTTTTCAACTCGGACTAAATCTTCAATTTGGTATAAAAACCATTTGTCAATTTTGGTAGTTTGTTGAATCGTTTTGAAAGATATTCCAATTTTGAAGGCATCATAAATATGGAAAAGGCGATTCCAAGAAGGATTTGCCAACGAGTGCATAATAGCATCTTGGTCACGCAAACCTTTGCCGTCTGCACCCATTCCATTCCGTTTAATTTCAAGTGATTGACAGGCTTTTTGGAGCGCTTCTTGGAAGTTGCGACCGATACCCATTGTTTCACCCACTGACTTCATTTGGAGTCCCAAAGTTTTGTCGGCACCTTTAAATTTATCGAAATTCCAACGAGGAATTTTCACGATAACATAATCAAGGGCAGGCTCAAAATAGGCGGAAGTTGTGCCAGTTATGGCATTGTTTAATTCATCTAAGTTATAACCAATCGCCATTTTTGCGGCAATTTTTGCAATTGGATAACCCGTTGCTTTCGATGCTAACGCCGACGAGCGAGAAACCCGTGGATTGATTTCGATGGCAATAATATCATCATTTTCAGGATTTAACGAAAACTGTACGTTACATCCACCCGCAAATTGACCAATGGCATTCATCATTTTGATGGCCATATCACGCATTTTCTGATAAATGGTATCTGGCAAAGTCTGAGCAGGAGCCACCGTGATAGAATCTCCTGTGTGAATTCCCATTGGGTCAAAGTTCTCAATTGAACAGATAATAATTACGTTTCCTAAGTTGTCACGCAATAATTCTAATTCATATTCTTTCCAACCTTTAATAGATTGTTCCACTAATACTTCGTGCGTTGGCGATGCGTGCAAACCTTTATTGAGGGCAGCATCAAAGTCTTTTGCATCATTGACGAAGCCTCCGCCCGTTCCGCCAAGCGTAAAAGAAGGACGAATTACTAAGGGGAAACCCGTTTCTTGGGCAATTTCTTTTCCTTCCAAAAATGAGCGAGCAGTACGTCCTTTACAAACGCCAACGCCAATTTCAATCATTTTCAGACGGAATTTTTCACGGTCTTCGGTGGTTTCAATCGCCTTAATATCCACGCCAATTAGTTCCACACCGTATTTTTGCCAAACACCCGCAGAATCACAGTCGATAGCTAAATTTAAGGCCGTCTGACCACCCATAGTTGGCAAAACGGCATCAATTGGAATGCCTTCGGCTTGATGTTTTTCTAAGATTTCGATAATAGAATTCTTATCGAGCGGTTTCAAATAGACATAATCGGCATTGAGCGGGTCTGTCATAATGGTGGCAGGATTGGAATTTATCAAGGCAACCTTGATGCCTTCTTCACGCAATGAGCGAGCCGCCTGTGAACCTGCATAATCAAACTCGCAAGCCTGACCGATAATAATTGGACCTGAACCGATAATAAGAACGGACTTAATGGAAAGATTTTTTGGCACTTTTTTATTTTTTTAGGAGATTATTCATTTGACGTACCTTGCCTACGCCCCAAAATTCCACAAAGTTAATACAAAGCACCGAAACTGAAAGGCTTGTTTTTTATTTCATTGATTTTTTAAATTTATTCTTGAAGAAGTTAAAAATGTTTAACTAACAATTCACTAACAGACTGGGGTGAGTTTGTTGAGTAATTTGCTTAAACTATTTCCCACTCTTAAAAATAATATTAATATCCTGAAAAGAACTACTCTACTATTACTCGTCCTCTATTGCTCCTTCGCTGGATTCTCTGAAATATAAAAGCGTAATCGTTCTCAATTAACAGTTTTTATCATTAAAATCTTATTTATGTGGACAAAAAGCAAAATCAGGCTTAATCTCATACATTAAGAAAGGTTCAACTTTTTGCTTAAATTGGGCAGTAGCCAATACTCACGTTGTTGGCAAAATTGGAGATGATAAAGGTAATTGGAAACCCATTGTTGATACTGTGTTTTCAAATATTGAACATTTTAACGATTACCGTAAAAGTTGTCCGAAAGTAAATGGAGCTATTTACGTAATCAACGGTAATTCTGAAATAGAAGTAAATAATCGTAAAACTATTGATATGGATACCATTTGCCATTACCAATTTTAGGGTGGTAAATAGTGCAAAAACTAAAAGAATACCGCTTTCAGTTTCGGATAAATTCGTCAGAATTAGAACGGAAACTACATCGGCAGAAAATGACACGATTTATATTGAAACAAGTCGAAATACTTGGGTATCAACAAGTAATTTTTCAAAAGTATTTTCTGAATTGAAACGTCTCGGAAAAATACTCCTGACCCACATCCGCTTTATTTTGTTAATAATCAAGAAATTGACGCTGAAAAATTAAAACAGTACAAACCCAAAAAACTCGAATTTGTGGAATCCTTAGAAGGTTGTGATGCTATTTCGAGATACGGAAAACGGGCTGAGTTTGGCGTGGTTATTTATCGAAAAAAGAAAATAGAATAAAACGTCAATAGGCAATAAATCAGTTTTATTGCCTATTTTTTTTAACTTGCAACCACATCGTTATCAGTAGGTAACATAGATAACAAAAATCAACAAATCCATTAAACGCAATCCTCATAAACAACTTGAAAACAAAAAAATAAAAGAAAGCTAATGTCTATTTTTCTATGTTTCCTAAGTTATCTATGTGGTTGCAAAAATCAACAACAATGAAAAAATCAATCAAATTATTCTTCCTAATCATCCTCATTGCTCAAGACTCAACGCTGCTAGCTCAAAAGAAAAACATTACGCTCGAAGACATTTGGGCAAAAGGAACATTCCGTTCGCAAAGCGTTCAGCAAATAAACTGGATGAAAGACGGGGCATTTTATTCTGCTTTGGAAGGCGAGAAAATTATCAAACACCAAGTAACAGACGGAGCCGCCGTTGCCACGCTTTTTGATGCAGCCACGAGTGTTGAAAACCTCGGCAAAAAAGTGGCTATCGAAGATTATGCACTTTCGGCAGACGAACAAAAGATCTTAATTTCTGCGGAAAGTGAGCCAATTTATCGCCGTTCTTCACGAGAAGAGAATTTTGTTTATGACCTCAAAACTAAGAAGTTATCGCAATTATCGAAAGGCGGGAAGCAAATGTTTGCTACTTTCTCGCCCGATGGTTCGAAGGTCGCTTTTGTGCGTTTGAATAATTTATATACGGTCGATTTAGCCACGATGACCGAGAAGCAAATTACGACGGATGGGAAATGGAATCACATCATCAACGGTGCTTGCGACTGGGTTTATGAAGAAGAATTTTCTTTCGCAAAAGCCTTTCAATGGTCGCCCGATAGCAAAAAAATTGCCTTTATTTCCTTCGATGAAACCAAAGTGCCAGAATATAATATGCAGACTTGGGGCAAATTATATCCAACGGATTACAAATATAAATATCCCAAAGCGGGCGAGCCAAATTCAATCGTAACGGTGTCTATTTTCAACTTGACTGTTAGCAAAACCGTAAAAGTGGATATTGGCAAAGAAACCGACCAATATATTCCCAGAATTCGTTGGACAAATGATGCTAATGTGTTGTCTTTGAATAGATTAAATCGTTTGCAAAACAAAATGGAAATCCTTCATGCGGAGGCAAATTCGGGCAAAACGAGCGTGATTTTGACGGAAGAAAGCAAAACCTACGTAGACGTTGAGAATTTTGCGGACGATGTATATTATTTAGCGGACAATAAATCGTTCGTCATGTCATCAGAAAAAGATGGTTTCAAGCACTTGTATTTGTATGATATAACAGGAAAATTAATTCGCCAAATCACGACAGGGAATTGGGAAGTAGCTGATTTCTATGGTATTGACGAAAAAACGAAGACTTTGTATTTTACCTCAATGGAGATGTCGAACATCGAAAGACAGCTTTTTAGTATTTCATTGGAAGGTAAATTAAAGAAACAATTGACTTCGGAAAAAGGTATGAATTCTGCCAATTTTAGCAAAGATTTTAAATTTTATATCCTCAGCAATACCGCATCGGATAGTCCTTTGAAGGTTAGTTTGCATAAAGCTCAAACGGGTGAATTGGTGAAAGTTTTGGAAGACAATGCTGCTCTACGCAAGAAATTGGAAGATTATAACATCGCTCCAAAGGAATTTATGACCATCAAAACCTCCGAAAACATCGAATTGAACGCTTGGATGATTAAGCCAAGGGATTTTGACGCAACAAAAAAATATCCCGTATTTATGTTCTTGTACGGAGGCCCAGGAAGTCAGCAAGTTTTGAATAATTTTGATGCTTCTAACGGAATGTGGTTTCAGCATTTGGCACAAAAAGGATACATCGTGGCTTGCGTGGACAATCGTGGAACGGGCGGAAAAGGAGCCGATTTCAAGAAAGTTACTTATTTGAATTTGGGTAAATTGGAAGTAAAAGACCAAATTGAAGCGGCAAAATATTGGGGTTCATTGCCTTACGTGGATAAAACCAGAATCGGGATTTTTGGCTGGTCGTATGGTGGATATATGTCGTCCAATTGTTTGTTTCAAGGAGCCGATTATTTCAAAACTGCCATCGCCGTTGCACCCGTAACCAACTGGCGTTTTTATGACACCATTTACACCGAAAGATTCTTGAGAACTCCCCAAGAAAACGCTTCTGGTTATGATGAAAACTCACCTGTAACCTATGCCAAAAATCTAAAAGGCAATTTCTTATTAGTACATGGTACGGGCGATGACAACGTACATTTCCAAAACTCAATCTCGTTGGAAGATGCCCTCATCAAAGCCAATAAACAATTCCAATCGTTCTATTATCCAAACAAAAATCATGGTATCTACGGGGGAAATACTCGTTTGCATTTGTTTACGATGATGACGAATTTCTTGGAGAAGAATTTGTAGGGGGTTATTACTTCTTGAAAGTTCTTTTTACTTTCGGGAAGTTTAACTCTCGGTAGAACTTCTCGAAAGTAGAAGGAACTTTCGAGAAGTATAATTCGCTGACATCACTTCCCGAAAGTTATTTTTACTTTCGGGAAGTTGAAAACGCAGATAGAATTTTTGAGAAGTTTAATTCTCAGAACTTCTCGAAAGTAGAAGGAACTTTCGAGAAGCATAATTCGCTGACATCACTTCCCGAAAGTTATTTACCCGCAATGGAAATTCTCAGAACTTCTCGAAAGTAGAAGGAACTTTCGAGAAGCATAATTCGCTGACATCACTTCCCGAAAGTTATTTCTACTTTCGGGAAGTTCTGACTTGAAGTAAAGTTGTTTTGGAGAACGAATTTTCAAGAACGGGAAGTTGCCAAGAAGTGAATTAAACATTTTCAAACATTCGAACTATAGATGAAAAATTACGAAATACCACTATTACAAGAAAATTATTACCACATTTACAACCACGCCAATGGAAGTGATAATTTATTCTTAAATTCTGAAAATTATCGTTATTTTTTACAACGTTACGCTACTTTTATTAGTCCAATTGCTGATACATTTGCCTATTGTTTGATGCCGAATCATATCCATTTCCTTATTAGAATTAAATCTGAGCCTGATTTACAAAATGCGTATCAATATAAAACACAATTGAGAAAAATACTTTTAGAAGAAGATATTCCAAACTATTTAAGTCGGGAATTTGCAAGCCTGTTTAGTTCATATTCTCAAGCGTTCAATAGACAAAATGGGAGAAAAGGAAGTCTATTTATGCCTAATTTTAAACGTAAACTTGTGGAAACGGAAAGCTATTTTAGTCAATTAGTCTATTACATTCATGCAAATCCTGTTCATCATGGTTTTGTTAAAGATTTATCAGCTTGGTATTATTCATCATATCACGCCTTTTTATCTCGCAAACAGACTAATTTACAAAGAGATGAAGTATTGAATTGGTTTGGAAATGTTGATAGTTTTAAGGCATTTCATGAGGGAACGCCATTAGGAGGGAAATTAGATTTTGATTAACCATTACTACTTAGTCTTAGTCGAGAAACATTCGGGAAGTTGAAGGATAAGTAGAATTACCAAAAGAGGATGATTTATTGAGAATATTAGAATCTTACCCCAAACCAAAATGACGCCAAAAACCTACATCACCACAGGCGAGAATATTCCTACGCCAACCGCACCCATCAGTAATGCCGTAGTGGCAGGAAATTATTGCCATGTGAGCGGGCAATTAGCGGTTGATAAAAATGGTGTTTTTGTGGGCGGAACTACGCTGGAACAAGCTCAGTTGGCTTTTAACAACGTTTTTGCCATTTTAAAAGAAGCCAAATTCTCGAAAGAAGATATCGTATTTATCGACTTGGCTTTTATTGATTTAAAGGATATTTCTGTCTTAAATCAATTCTACGATTCCCTTTTTGAAACGGGTCGTAAACCCGCCAGAACGGTTTATCAAGCCGCCGCTTTGCCTTTTGATGGCAGGATTAAAGTGATGGCAATTGCCATTAAATGAGTGATTTCTTGGAACGAAAATTATTACAGAATCGTCTTATCTGAAATTACTCATGGCATGACTCAACACGTAATTTATTAGTAATTGATAAACGTATATAAGTCATGCCATGAGTGTCAATCAAAAAACCAATAAACCAATGAAAAACTCACCGCTCGGTTCACAAGGATTAATTGCTTCACAAATTGGCTTAGGGTGCATGGGAATGTCAGAATTTTATGGCGATGCTGATGAATCCGAATCACTGCGTACTCTCCACCGTGCGTTGGAAATTGGCGTTAATTTCTGGGATACTTCCGATGTTTATGGCCCTCATACCAACGAAATTTTATTGAGTAAAGTTTTGAAAGATAGACGAAATGAAGTCGTTTTAGCCACAAAATTCGGTATCGTTCGTGACCCCAATGACCCTACCAAAAGAGGATTTAGTGGCAAGCCCGAATACTGCCAAAAATCGTGTGAGGATAGTTTGAAACGCTT